>NZ_LUPI01000083.1:0-30853 GCF_001627265.1 Nocardioides sp. REDSEA-S30_B4
GCCGAGGAACGCGCAGCCGCGCGGAAGACGATGCTGACCATGACCCCTGACGGGCAGGGCAGCGTCCATGGCCGGTTCACCGTCCCCGAGCTGCACGCCGGGATGCTGCGCAAGCAGCTGCTGGCGCTGGTCGTCCACGACAAACCCGCCCTGACGTCCACGCCCACCACGACGGCCGAGCAGGAGGAGGGTGAGCGGCCGGAGCCGGTCAAGGCCGCCACTGCCGTCGAGCTCGGTGCCGCCTTCTGTGAGCTGCTGGAGCGGCTCGACGGTTCCCAGGTGCCGGAGATGTCGACCGGCGCGACGGTGGTGGTCACCATGACCCTCGAGACGCTGGCCGGTGGGCTGGCGGCCGCCACCCTGGACACCGGCGACCGGATCGCCGCCCACACCGCGCGCCGCCTGGCCTGCGAGGCCGGCATCATCCCCGTCGTCCTCAGCGGCAGACGCGAGGTCCTCGACCAAGGCCGCCGCAAGCGGCTCTTCACCCGCGCCCAACGCATCGCCCTCGCCACCCGCGACCGCGGCTGCACAGCCGCCGGCTGCCGCACCGCCGCATGGTTCTGCCACGCCCACCACGACCAACCCTGGGCCACCGGCGGCACCACCGACCTCATCAACGGCCGCCTGCTCTGCCCCACCCACCACCGCACCGCCCACGACCCCCGCTACGAGAGCAGGGTCTTGGCCGACCACCAGATCGAGTTCACCCTCAGATGCTGACCGACGTGGCCGCTCGCCCCGGCACACCAGCGGCCCGGCCCCTTCTCGGGAACCGGGCCGCTTGATCAGGCGTCAGCGACAGGCGCTCAGAGCTTGTACTCCTTGAGCAGCTGGCGACCGATGATCATCTTCTGAATGTCGGAGGTGCCCTCGCCGATGAGCATGAACTTGACCTCGCGCATCAGGCGCTCGATCTCGTACTCCTTGGAGTAGCCGTAGCCGCCGTGGATGCGGAAGGCGTCCTCGACGACCTCGTTGGCGTACTCCGAGGCGACCATCTTGGCCATGCCGGCCTCGACGTCCATGCGCTCGCCCTTGTCCTTGAGGCGGGCGGCGCGGACCATCATCGTGTGCGCGACCTCGACCTTGGTCGCCATCTCCGCGAGGCGGAAAAGCACGGCCTGGTGCTCGGCGATGGCCTTGCCGAAGGTCTTGCGCTGCTGAGCGTACTCGACGGCCAGCTCGAAGCCGCGCCAGGCCAGGCCGCAGGCGCGGGCCGCGACGTTGACGCGGCCGACCTCGACGCCGTCCATCATGTGGAAGAAGCCCTTGCCGGGCTCGCCGCCCAGGATCTGGTCGGCGGAGATCCTGTGGCCCTCGAGGACGAGCTCGGTGGTCTCGACGCCCTTGTAGCCCATCTTGTCGATCTTGCCCGGGACGGTGACGCCCTGGGCGGTCTCGCCGAAGCCGGCCTCCTTCTCGATGAGGAAGGTCGTCATGTTCTTGTAGACCGAGTCGCTGCCCTCGTCAGTCTTGACCAGGCAGGCGACCAGCGTCGAGGTGGCGCCGTTGGTCAGCCACATCTTCTGGCCGGTGATCTCGTAGCCGTCGTCGGTCTTGGTGGCCTTGGTGGAGATCGCCGAGACGTCCGAGCCCAGGCCGGGCTCGGACATCGAGAAGGCGCCGCGCACCTCACCCAGGGCCATCTTCGGAAGGTACTTCTCCTTCTGCTCTGGCGTGCCGTGCTGCATGAGCATGTAGGCCACGATGAAGTGGGTGTTGATGACGCCGGAGACGCTCATCCAGCCGCGTGCGATCTCCTCCACGCACAGCGCGTAGGTCAGCAGCGACTCGCCGAGCCCGCCGTACTCCTCGGGGATCATCAGGCCGAAGACGCCGAGCTCCTTGAGGCCCTCGATGATCTCGGTGGGGTACTCGTCGGCGTGCTCGAGCTCGTTGGCGACCGGGATGATCTCCTTGTCCACGAAGGCCCGCACGGCCTTGAGGATCTCGGACTGGTCCTCGGTGAGGCCCTCGGTCGTGCACAGGCGGGTCATGGGGGGTCCTTCCATGTCGACGGGCGAACTGTTACCGGAGAGTAACCGACCGTCGGTGACCACGGGAGGCCCGTTCGAGCCCCGAGTGGTGTGACGGCTCCTACACTGAACGGGTCAGATCATGACAGGCACGTCATGACCGGCGCGCGATCCCGGGTGGAGGAATGGACGGACCCAGACGGCCGTGGCTCGAGGCGATCGGCCTGATCCTGGTCCTCAGCCTCGCCGCCACCGCGTTCTTCGTCTCCCGCCAGCCCACCCGCACGCTGCCCGCCACCGCCCCCGGCCAGACCACGGTCACTCCCGGCGCGCGTCCCGCCCAGGACGTCGTCACCGGCGGTGACCCGATCGAGGGCACCACCCAGGGCAAGAGGAAGCGCAAGGGCAGCAGCGGTACGGCGGCGCTCCCCAAGCCCCAGCGGCTGCCCGGCGGGTTGCCGAAGCGTGCCAGCAACTGCGTGGTCAGCACCGACAGCTCCTTGGAGGTCGCCAGCTTCAACATCCACTCGGGGTGGAACCGCGGGCGCACCCGGCTGATGCTGCCGCAGATCGCGCGCGAGATGGACGCCCTCGACGTGGACGTGTGGCTGCTGCAGGAGGTGGACAAGAACCGCATCAACAGCGGCCGCGTCGACCAGGCCGCCTACCTCGCGGGCCAGCTGGGCATGGAGTACGCCTTCGCGACCAACGTGCTCCGCCCGAGCGACAGCCGCTACGGCACGGCCGTGCTGTCGGCGTACCCCATCCTCGAGAGCAGCAACACCCTGCTCCCCCGCCCGCCGGGCACCCAGCAGCGCGGCCTGCTCCGCGTGGTGGTCGAGCCGTTGCCGGGCCAGCGGGTCAGCGTGTTCACCACGCACTTCGAGCACACCTCGCAGGACGCGCGGCTGACCCAGGCCCGCACCGTGGCGCGCATCCTGGCCGACGACCCGCACCGCGTCGTGCTGGGCGGCGACCTCAACGCACGCCCGGCCTCGGCACCCATCACCACGTTGCGCGGCGTCGCGACCGACACCTGGGCGGCCGCGGGTCGCGGCGCCGGGTTGACCCACCCGTCGGCACAGCCCCGCAGCCGCATCGACTACCTCATGCACCGCGGCCAGCTGGGGGTCAACGTCGTCAGCACCCACCCCAGCCGGGTCTCCGACCACCGCGTGGTGCGTGCGTCCTACGACCTGACGCCGGGCATCCCCGACGAGATCGTGGTCCCGCTCATCTGTTGATGCCGGCGTCGACGCCGAGCAGACGTCGCACCCGGCCCCGCCAGCCGCGGCGGGCGCGCTCGGCGGCTTCCGCGGTCGCCCGGTCCTTGCGGGTCCGGTGGGTGGTGAGCTGGCGCGAGACCATGGTGGTGAGCGCGTCGACCGCCACCTGGGCGACCTGCTCCTCGCTCACCTCCTGCTCGTCGGGCGCGAAGGCGGAGTCGCGCGGCAGCAGGTCCTCCACGTCGCCGACGACGTCGTAGCCGCCCTCGCGCACGTGGTCGACGTAGCGCTGCGAGAGCTCCTCGCACCAGGCGCGCTCGCTCTCTGGCAGCAGGATCGGCCGGCCCTCGGCCCCGCCGAGGACCTTGACCGAGAAGCCGCGCTTGCCCACATCGCCGTAGACGTCGCGGCGCTTGAGGTCGTCGGGGATGCCGGCGTTGACCCGGCGCAGCACCTCGGCCTGCTCCAGTCGCAGGCCGCGGTTGGCCCGACCGACCGAGGACTGGTCGAGGAGGGCGGGGTCGACGTCGAGCACCGAGCAGAAGCGCTCGAGCAGAAGCCCCTTCTCGGCCCCGGGAGGGGGCACCGTGACGACGTGGATGCGCTCGGCCGGCACGTGCCGACTCCACTTCTCCAGGACCGCCGGCAGGTCCTTCTGCCACCAGATCGGGGCGGGCGTGCCCTGCGTCTTGTGCAGGCGCGCGAGGTAGTCGGGGAAGGTGATGGCGCGGCCGGACTGCAGCCCCTGCTGCCACACCGAGGGGATCTGGCGGCCCAGGTCCCGGGCGGTGACGACCACGTGGACCTCGCGGTCCGAGCAGGCCGCGAGCAGCCGCTGGACCTGCGCGTCGTCGGCAGGTGAGAAGGACTCCTCGGAGACCAGCGCCGCCCGCCCCCGGGCGGCGTCGAGGTTGCCGGGCAGGTCGCGCAGCACCTCGCGCGCCTGCGGCGGGTCGTGCGGGCGGAACCGGTCGCGCACGTCGAGCATCAGCCAGTACGCCGCGCGGCGGTGCGTCGGGTAGACGTCGAGACCGGCCTCGCGCAGCGCGTCGACGGAGCCGAGGAAGAGCCCTTGGAGGTACGACGTGCCGGTCTTCTGCAGACCGATGTGGAGGTAGAGCGGGCGGGTCACGCGCACACCCTAGGGGGCAGCGGTCTCCTCTGGCTGCGGCACGTCCCCGCCCTCGCCCTCGCCCGGCTCGCCACCGGACTCCTCGGTCGGCTCCTCGGGCTCGGCCGAGGGCGGCGCGGCGTCTGCCTTGAAGGCCCGCACCTGCTTCTTGTAGGCCTTCTTCTTCGTCTCCAGGCGCAGCACGGTGCGCTGGCTGACCATCGTCCGCGACAGGCCGCGGTCCAGGGCCAGCGAGGTCCACGGCGTGATCCCGGCGCGGCTGGCCAGCAGCACCGAGGAGGTGGTCCCCGGCTCGAAGGCAGCAGGACGGTGACGGACGTAGGAGCCCGGGATCTCCGAGAACTGCTTGGTCAGCCAGCGCTCGGGGGTCGTGGACTCGGTGGTGCCGGTGACGACGTTGACGGTCACCCCGCGGCGCGCCGCGGCCAGCAGCTTGGCCGCCACCCGGCGTACGTCGAGGGAGGAGGTGCGCACCCGCAGCTCCTCGCCGGCCGGCACGGCCTTGATGACGCTCTTGATCGAGCGGATGACGGTGCTGCGGCCGCGCTGGGAGACCGAGGCCGGGTCGTTGACGGTGGTGCCGGCCGAGAAGCTGACCACGGGCTCGCCCACGGTCTCCTCGGGCAGCGAGAGCTCGACGACGACGGCGTCGTGGTCGGAGTTCAGCTCGCGGGTGCGCTGCTTGAGCACGGTGAACACCTCGGCCGGACGCACCATGACGTAGTCGATGGTGGCGCCGCGGTGGTCGCCGGTCGGCTCGTACTTCCCCGACAGGTCGTAGACCGCGTTGAGACGAGCGGCGTCGAGGAGCGCGCGGGGGTACTCCGAGGACTTGTAGTGGCGGTTGAAGTCACCGCCGACCAGGACCGGGCCGCTGCCGCTCAGCTGCCCCACGAGCGCGCCGAGGCGCTGGATCGAGGGGCCGAGCAGCTTGGTGGTGCGCGGCGACTTCGGCGCGATGTGGACCGCGACGACCGACACGGTCTGCTTGCCGTCGACCGAGCGCAGCGTCACCCAGTTGGCGTATCGCACGCCCCACATCACGTGCTGGCCCTTGCCGTAGCCCTGCTTGTTGCTGATCATCGTGGTCCCGCGCGCCTCGGGGACCCAGCGGTCCGTGCGCCACACCACCGGGTTGGCGCCGGTGTACTGGCCGGGCGTGCGGAACATCTCGTAGCCCGCCGGCGCGAGGTACTGCGGCTGGCGCATCGGGACCTCGTTGAAGGTCACGAAGTCGGGGCAGGTGCGGAAGACCTTGCGCAGGTCGGCCTTGAACTTCTTCAGCGCGGTGCCGGACTTGATGTTGGCCTGGACCATCTCCACCGAGGTGACCGGCTCGGGGTCGGTCGTGGGCTCGGGGTCGGCGGTCGGCGTGCTGGTCGGGCTGCCGGTCGGGCTGCTCGTCGGAGTGGCGGTGGGCGTGTACGTCGGCGGCTCCGGCTCGCTCGCGCACCCGGTCGCCGCGGCCAGCGCGAGGTCGCCGGGGGCGCTCAGCAGCCCACCCGTCGGTCCGGCGGTCACGGCCAGCGCGGCCACGCCGGCCGTCGCCACGGCAGCACTCAGCCCGCTCGCCAGGGCCCGGCGCAGCATCATCTCGACTCCTCGTTCGTCAGCAGGCGAGGGCGCTCCGGCGCCCTCGTCACAGGAATCACAACAGCAACACAGGCCACACGACAAGACGTTCGCGACAACTACAGACGTGTAATTCGCCGGCCCGCTCGTCGGGTCGTCCTCGGGGTCGTCCCGGCCCTCCTCACGAGGAGGGATCGGTCCCGAGGCCGAGGTCCTGAGCAAGAGCGTCCGCGAGGTGCACCGAGTAGGCGGTGGTCATGTGCTCGGAGTCGCGCATCGTCACGAAGTTCCCCACGACCGAGGGGCAGCGCCGCCGCTCGCAGAACCACTTCTCGGCGTCGACGGCCTCGAGGCCCAGACCGGTCGCCACGTCCATGAAGCCGCGCTGCAGCTGCCGCGGACCCCGCTCGGGCGAGAGCAGGCAGTCGCCGAGGTCGTCGGCGCGGGAGAGGCACACGGCCTGCTCACGGGGCAGCTTCGGGGTGTTGGCCAGCAGCACCACGCGATCGGCGTGCTCGGCGAGGTCCGCCAGCGCGACCTCCAGACCGCGGTCGACCGCGGCCGCGTAGACCTCGCGCCCCTCCCCCTTGGTCACGACCTCGCCGGAGTCCACGTCCTCGACCGGCGCCAGCGGGGCGTTGGACACGAGCACCAGCTCCGGCTCCAGCTCGGCGACCGTCTCCTGGGTGAAGGCCACGAAGTCCTCGCAGGCGTCCCAGTGGCGCCCGGTCTCCGGGTCCAGGCGAATCGCGGCGTTGGTCGGGCAGCCGGTGTAGGCCAGCGTGTAGACCCGATAGCCCAGCCGCTCCCCCACGGCACGGACCGCCGGGCTCCAGGCCCGTGCGTGGGAGTCGCCGGCGAGCACGATCGAGCGCTCCGCGTCGGGGTCGCCCTCGGGGCACAGCTCCCGGGTCCCGGTGCGGTAGTCGCAGTCGCCCAGCGACGCCGTGTCCCGGCGGATGTCGAGCAGTCCCGGGACCAGCCGCCCGGGGATCGGGCGACCCTCCTGGGCCGCCAGCACCGAGGCCTGCACCAGCGCGCGCACGGGGTCGGCACTGAGCCCCTCGTCGAGGTAGTCGGCCGGCTGCACGGCCGGGTTGCTGCGTGTCGAGGCCACCCGGTGGTCGAGCCAGGTCTGCGACGCCAGCACGCCCAGCGCCAGCACCAAGACCGCGGCGGGATACATCGGCACCGCCCAGCGGGCCAGGTCCCACCGGCTCCCCCGTCGCCGGAAGGGCTGCTCCACCAGGTGGTAGGTCAGCCCGCTCAGCACCCCGATGGCCACCACGCACACCGCGACGGCCGCCGGGGAGAGCCCGCCGAGGTGGCTGCGGGCCACGATGATCACCGGGAAGTGCCACAGGTAGATCGAGTAGGACCAGTCGCCCACGACCTGCATCGGCCGCAGCGACAGCCCCCGCGCCACCCAGGTGTCCGCGCCGCCGGGCAGCGCCCCGGCGAGCAGCAGCATCACGGTGCCCAGCACCACAGGCACCGTGACCACCCCGGGCACCGGGGACTGCGGCGTCAGCACGAACGCCGAGGACACGACGAGCAGCATCCCGACCGCGGCCAGCACCCCGGGGCGGCCGCCCAGCGGCGTACCCGACGACGTACGACGGTGCAGGACGACGGCCAGGAGCGCGCCCGCCCCCAGCTGCCAGCCGCGGGTCAGGGTGGAGAAGTAGGCGGTGTCGGGCGAGGCGTAGGTCGCCCATGCCGACCAGGCCAGCGAGGCCACGACGAGCACCGTCAGCACGTGCTGGACCGAGCCGACCGGGTCGCGGCGGCGGCGCACGGCCAGCGCGGCGACCACGAGCAGCAGCACCGGCCACACGAGGTAGAACTGCTCCTCGACCGACAGCGACCAGTAGTGCTGCAGCGGCGAGACCGGTCGGCCTTCGGCGAAGTAGTCGGTCTCGACGAGCGCGAAGCGGATATTGGCGGCGAACAGGGCCGACCACCACGCGTCGGTGAGGATCTCCCCCACCCGCACGACCGGGAGCAGCAGCGCCGAGATGCCGCACGTGGCGACCAGGACGACCGTGGCGGCGGGCAGGATGCGGCGCGCGCGCCGCGCGTAGAAGTCGATCAGGGCACCGCCGAGGCCGGGGGCATCCGGGCGCTCGCGGGCGCGCAGCAGCAGGCCGGTGATGAGGAACCCGGAGATGACGAAGAAGACGTCGACGCCGAGGTAGCCGCCCGAGACGACGTCGACACCGAGGTGGGCGACCACGACGAGCAGGACCGCCACGGCGCGGAGGCCTTGGACGTCGCTCCGCATCGATCCTCCGGCTGGTTCAGGCTCAGGTAGACTCACCCGGTCATGTCGGACCCCAGCAAGCACCGCGCCGAGACCCCACGTGCCTCCGGGAGTCTAGTGCGACGGCTGGTGCCGGCGATCATCGCCGCGGTCCTGGTCACCGGTGGCGTCACCGCGGCCGCGGTCGTCGACCCCTTCGCCGACGACCCCGTGGAGCCCACGCGGCGCACGGTCGGCATGAGCATCGGCGGCGCGATGACCGCCCAGCTCCTCGAGGACGCACCCCAGCCGGTCGTGGCCGGCGAGAAGCTCCGCCTCACCAAGGCACGCAAGGCCGAGCTGAAGCGGCTGGAGGAGCAGCGCAAGGCGCGACTGAAGGCCGAGCGCATCGCCGCGAAACGCGCCGCCCAGCCGTTCTCCTTCCAGATCGCCTCGTTCAACGTCCTGGGGAGCAACCACACCGGGCCCGGTGGTGCGCGGCGCAACTTCCCCGCCGCCGGCACCCGCACGCCGCAGGGCGTGGGCGTGCTGCGCAGCCACGGCACCGACATCGTCGGGCTGCAGGAGGCCAAGCCCGACCAGCTCGGCACGATCATGCGGATGACCGGCTTCGTGGGCTACCCCGGTCCCGGCGCCGCGGACCCCGACAACACCGTGCTGTGGGACCCGAGCCGCTTCGAGCTGGTCTCCGGCTCGACGTTCCCCATCGTCTTCATGAACCGCACCCGTCCCCAGACGATCGTGCGGCTGCGCGACAAGCCGACCCAGCGCGAGTTCTACGTCGTCAACATGCACCCCTCCGCCGGCCACGACGCCCGCAACACCTCCACGCGCGTCGCCGGGTGGCGCCGCGGCGTCGCCGAGGTCAACGCGCTGCGGCAGAGCGGACTGCCCGTCCTCGTGACCGGCGACATGAACGACCGCGCCGCGTTCTTCTGCGCGTTCCTGCCGCCCACAGGCTTCGTCGCCGCGGTCGGTGGCAGCACCTCGGGCGGGTGCCGCCCGCCGGGGCGGATGCCGGTGGACTGGATCGTCGGCAGCCCCGATGTCTCCTTCAGCGGCTACGTCATCGACGAGTCCACCGTGAACCGCCGCATCAGCGACCACTTCTACATCAGCGCGACGGCGACCGTCGCCCCCGCAGGCGACTGACCACCCGGGCCGGCAGACCGGGCTGCTCGGTGGTGCCGGCCCGTTTGGCCTCCGCCTTCAGCGCGCGCACGTCGCCCAGCAGTCCCGCGATGACCTCGGCCGCGGCGTCGGCGACCTCGGTGTCGCTCACGGTGTCCGGCGTACGACGCTGCTCCAGCGTCTCGGGGACCAGCAGCCACCCGGGGTCGCCGACCAGGTCCACGTCACGCTCGGCCAGCAGGGCGACGGCGCGCTCGCCGCGGGCCCGGCAGTCGGCCACCTGGTCGGGGTAGGGCCAGAACCGCTCACCCCCGCGGGTCACCAGGCGCTCGTCGGCGAGGAAGGTGCGGATCCACACGCCGCGCTCGAAGGCGGAGCGGAACTCCCCGAGGTGCCCGTTGACCCGGCGCAGCAGCTCGGCCTCGACCACCCCCATGGACTCGTTGGGGAAGGACCCGGACACGTCGACGCGGGTGGGGTCGATCCCCACCACACCGGCGAACCGTCGCCAGATCTCCTCACGGTCCGCGGAGCGGTCCAGGGGCAGCACGTGGGTGCGCTCGCCCGGGACCACGGCGAGCCACCGCTCGAGGACGAGCGAGAGGTCCAGGGTGCGCCAGTCCCAGATGTCCTGGGGGCTGGTCGACTCGCTGCGGCCGTAGTCGGCCAGCGGCGTGGTGCTGCGGTTCTTCAGGCTCTCCTGCCAGCTGGCGGTGAACAGCCCGAGCGGCTCGCGGGCGGTCACGATGACGTGCACCTCGCGGCCGGTGGCCGCCAGCCGGGCCACGAACGCCGCGGCCTGCTCGGTGGAGGCGGCGGCGAAGAACTCGTGGGAGACCAGCACGTCGCCGTCCCGGGCGGCCACGTCGGCGAGCACGCGGTCCATCGCCTGGTGCTCACGCTCGGGGCGGCGCTTGCGGTCCGGCTCCTCGCGCACGACGCGCGAGACCCACAGGTGGTCGCGGCGCTCGCGGCCCGGCAGCAGCAGCCCCTGCTCGGCGACGGCGTCGCGCTGACCCCACAGGATCGTCTGCAGGTAGGTCGTGGCGGTCTTGGGCAGACCGATGTGCAGGAAGGCCCGACGAGTCACCGCGGGACCAGCCCCGACGACGTCGCAGTGGTCACAGCGCGTCCTGGAAGGCGGCGATCGCCGCGTCCACCCGCTCCTGGTCGCGCTGGGCCATGGGCACGAGCAGCTCCTGCACGACGTCGGCCAGCTCGGCCAGCCGCAGGTTGTGCCGGCGCAGGTCGGCGACCTCGCGCTCGAGGCGGGCGACCCGCTCGGCGAGCTCCTGGTCGCCCCCACCGGGCACGACCCGCTGAAGCCGCTGCTTGAGTCCCTGCTTCATCGCCACTGCGCGACCACCCTTCCGACCGATCCCTTGCCGCCGTCCGATCCTCCACCGGGCGACTCCGACACGTCGAGCACGGTGCCCCCGTGCCGCTCGACGAGCTTCTGCACCTGCTTCGTGCGCACCGGCACCAGGCCCGCTCCCCCGCGGCCCTTGCCGGTCCAGGTCTGGACGTAGAGGCGCCCGCCCCCGCGCAGGGTCATCGAGGCCAGCCGTCCCAGGGACTGTCGGCCGAGCTCGTCGGTGGCGTCGAGGACGTGGCGCGCGAGCATCGCGCGCGGGCCGTCACCGGCACGGCTCATGCGCGCACCCTCGCTGAGGACCCAGCGCCACTCGTCGAGGTTCAGCGCGCGCACCTCCAGCGGCAGGTCGCGTCGGCGGGCGGTGCGCCGGGCCTTCTCCAGGCCGCGGGGCGCGAAGTCGTAGGCGGTGGTGGGGAAGCCCTGGCGGGCCAGCCACAGCGCGTCGCGGCCGCGGCCGGCGCCGACGTCGAGGACGGTCGTGCCCGCGGCCTCGCCGCGGCGCAGCTGCTTGGCCAGCGCGGAGGAGCCTTTGGGCACCGGCCGGCGCCGCCGCTGGGCGGCGCGCCGCTCCCAGTCGCGTCGGGCGTGCCCGGTGCCGCGGAACCACTGGTTGAGCACCTCGGTGGTCTCGCGCGGGGTCTCGAACTTGAAGGCCGGGTCCGGCACCTTCCAGGACGGGCCGTACATCGCCTCGAGCAGCTTCTCGGGCCGGGCCGGCGCCGGGTAGTCGCGTCCCCGCAGCGACACCGTGCCCAGCGGCAGCAGCCAGTCGCGCTCGAACGGGGTGCCGACCTCGCCCATGAGGTAGAGGCGGCCGCCGTCGAGGAAGCCGCCGAAGACGTCGAGGAAACGGGTGGCGCCGTCGGCCTCGACCACGTCGACGCGGAAGGCCAGCCCGCTGTAGCGGTAGGTGCGGTAGCCGGCGGCCGCGACCACCCGCTGCAGCTCGAAGGACTCCCGGATCACGTCGACCGGGTTCGACCGCGAGGAGACGTAGCCGAGGTCGGCGTCGGAGTCGTGCCCCAGGAAGTCGCCCTCACGGACCGCGCCGAGCAGCGTGCCGTACGCCGGGAACGCGGCCACCCCGGCGCCCGCGAGCACCTCCAGCAGCTCGGTCATGGCGTCCAGCAGCGGGTCGAGGTCCGCTGCGGTGCGCTCGGAGAAGACCGGGCTGAACCGGTTGGCCTTGTCCAGCGCGATGGGGTGGCCCTGCCGGTCCACGAAGTCCACCCGGCGGTCGTCGTCGGTGAAGCGGACCTCACCGCTCCAGACGTCGGCGCCGGAGACGTGGTCGCGCAACGTCACCGAGCCGGTGCCGGACAGGTGCGGCCGCATGGCCGGCGGCCAGCCCACCCTGCGAGCCCAGCACCACCAGGCCGACGCCGTCGGCGTCCACGCGGCGCACGCGCAGGTCGAGCACCGCGGCCTCAGTCCATGTCGACGTGCTGGTACGGGTCGATGTTCGGGTCGGCATCGGCCCGGCGACCGGCGTTCGGCGGCGGGTTCTCGTACCAGCGGTCGATGAAGCGCTGGTAGGCCAGCGTGTTCCTCTTGCCGACCAGCTTGCCGATCTGCTCGTCGGACCTGCTGGAGGGGTCGGAGGTGTTGGCCGAGCCGTTGAAGGTGACGTACGCCGTCCGGTCGGCGCCGATCCGACCGTTGATGGTCAGCACCTTGAGGTGGAAGTAGTTGTCGAAGTCGCCGTCGCCGTCGAAGTCCTGCACGAGGTGCTTCATCGGGACCGGGCCGCGACCGCCGCCGCCGTTGAGGTGCTTCTTCACGTCACGGCCCATGACGGTGTAGGCGATCCGCACGTCACAACCCTGGTCCCACAGCGTCTTGAGACGCCGGGCGGCGATCATGCCGCGCTTGCCGCGGATGACGTCGGGCGCGCTGCGCACGATGGTGCGGCCGTTGGCGTTCCCGGCCTTGCGTGCGCCCTTGCACCTGATGCGGTCCATGGTCGCCTGGACCGGGTCTTTCTCGAAGTACTTCCCGTAGTACGGCGAGAAGTAGAGGCTGTAGCGGTTGCCCTCGAACTCCCGGTAGGCGTTCTTGGTGACCTTGTCGCGCCACATCTGGTCGAAGATCTTCTCTGCGAAGTCGTAGATGTTGTCGCGCCCGACGTAGGTGTAGACCTCGTTCCACTGGTTGGCCGCGGCCGCGGTGGTGAGGTTGGCGCTGCCCTGGATCAGGACGTTGCGCGAGAGCCCGACCTTGTCGAAGAGGAACATCTTCGTGTGGGCGGCGCCGCTCTTGCCGCGGCACGAGCCGCGGCACATGCGGGCGAAGGACTTGGTCGCACCCTTCTCATTCTTGCCGTTGGTGGCCTTCAGGCCCTTCTTCAGTCGGCGGAACGACGGGTTGTCGGTGTCCGCGTCGTTGTTGTTGGCATCGATGAGCACCCGCACGGTGGTGCCCTTCTGCGCCCGCTGGATCAGCGCGTCGGCCGCCCCGGCGTTCATGAAGTTCCAGGTCATGATCTTGATCTGGCCCTTGGGCGAGGTGTGCCGGATCGTCTGCAGGATCAGGTCGAGGATCGCGCGGCGGGAGGACTGGTCACCGATCGCGGAGTTGAACGTGGGGCCCTCCTGGGCCTTGTACGTCGGCTTCTGCTCCGCGCTCGTCTCGGCGGCGACGGCCTGCGGGGCGGTCGGGGCGAGCAGCACGGCGGCGGCCGAGGCCAGGACCAGGGCGAGGGCCAGGGCCGTCGTGGCCAGGCGCGCGCGGGTGGTGTGGAGACGGAGCACGGAACTTCTCCCGGGTGTTCGGACGCCCACCGCTGCGCGGCCGGACGCCTAGGAGCACGACGGTGCGAGGGTACACGGGAGAACGGCCCCACGACCGCATCGGCCCGAGGTCTCGCCCCGACGGCGGGTGCCGGGCCGTCGTCGCCCTCAGCGCCCCCGGCCGCCCAGGAGCCCACGGCGCCGCCCGCGCCCGGCGCCGTCGCCGGCGGCACCCGGTCCTGCCGGCGAGGTGCCGCGGAAGAACTCCTCCTCGGTCTTGGCACGCCCGCGCCACTCCTCCAGCGCGGCCTCGAGGTCCGCCACGGGCACCGCCCCGGGGGCGACCGGAGCGCCCTCCAGCGGCACCAGGGGGTCGACCTCGGTCACGACACCGAGGTCGCGCAGCGTCTCGAGGTCCTCCTCGACCTGCATCCGGTAGAAGCGCTCGAGCTGGCGGCGCAGCGCCTCGGGCTCGAGCCCGCGGCTGATGAGGTCGCGCAGGGTCCGCGCCACCTGGCGCCGCTCGGCGCGGTAGGCGGCGCGCGGGCCGGAGGCGACCATCGCGGTCCACTTCCGGCAGAAGTCCTCCAGCGAGTAGGACTCGTAGTGGTGGACCAGCCAGGCGTCGTCCTGCAGGCCCGGCTCGTGGCCGCGGTCCTCGCGGGCCACCTTGTGCAGCGTCAGCCACCGGTCGGCCTCGATGCGCACGGCGGACTTGCCCATGACATGGCCGCGGATCCACACCTGGTTGCTCGGCTCGTCGATGACCCCGAGCCCGTGCAGCAGCGCGAGGTCGCGGTCGTCGAGCTCGGCCTTGAAGGCGGTCGGCTGCCCGGTCCAGGTGCTGCTCGAGACAGCCTCGCGCACCGCCAGGCGCAGCGCCAGCGTCTCCTCCGGCACCCGGGCGAGGACCTCCCGGTCGACCCGGACGACCTCGTCCCCGTCGACGTGCAGCAGCCACCCCTGCCCCAGGCCGAGGTCGGCGAGCACGCGCCGGGTCACGTTGGCGTTGATGCACTGCCGGACGTTGAGCTCGCGGGGGCGCTGCCCGCCCCACCACGCGCCTCCCGCCCGGACCACGCTGACCCGCGGGTGCTCGGTGAGCAGTGCGAGGACCTCGTCCTGCTCGTCGTCGGAGGGCGCGTCCAGGAACACCACGAGGTGGTCGACCCCGCCGGCGAGGTTGCCCTCGACGTAGCGCCGCACGTGGTCAGGGCTGTCCTTGATGGTGCTGACCGCGAGCAACGGGGCCTGGCCGCTCGGGACCTGCGAGCCGGTCTGCATGCCCCGCACCATAGTGGCGGACATCAGCCCCGGCGCCACCAGCGCGGCCGGCGGGCGGGGCCGCCGTCGCCGCCCGCGGCCCGGGCGCGCAGCATCGCCACGACCTCGTCGGGGTCCAGGTCGGCGGGCGGCGTGGTGTCCGGCGCCGGGTCCCCGGGCCCGGCGACGACCGGATCGAGGTCCTCGGCCGGCCCGTGCACGACGTGACCGGCCTCGCGGACCTCCTCCAGCCAGGCGCGGGTCCGATCGGCCAGCAGCCCGGCCGCCGTGGCCGGGGTCCGGGCCGGGGCTGAGTCGCGCGCGGCGAGCTCGCCCTCGGCGTACTCCCTCTTCACGACCCGGTGGCGTACGTCGGTGGGCAGCGAGTCCCCGATCCGGGCGTTGACCTCGCGCAGCAGCGCCACCTCGGCGGCCCCGAGCGAGGCGTTGGCGCGCACGTCCGCGTCGGTGTCGACGGCCCCCACCACCGCGGCCGGCAGCCCGGCCGCCTCGGCGAACCGCCGCCACAGCTCCCCGGTCGGGGCGCCGGGCGCGGGGCAGACGACGAGGTGCCCGTGCCCGGGCGGCAGGGCGAAGGTCCAGCGGCGCAGGGTGTCGGCGAAGTCCTGGCCGTGCCAGAAGCGCGGCCGCACACCCCCGGCGTCGGGGCCGCGGTCGCGCCCGGTGTCCGCGAAGAGCTCCTCGCCCTCGAAGTCCGCGAAGCTGCGGGTCTCCCCCAGCTTCACCCGCTCCTGCCAGTGCGCGACGGCCTGCCGCCCGAGGTCGCGCGCGGTCACCACCACGTGCACCTCGAGTCCCTCGAGCTGCTGCAGCGCCCGGTCCGCCTGCTCGGGCGTGGCGCCCGCGAGCACCTCGTGCCCGATCAGAGCGTCGCCACCGGTCGACTCCACGTGTGCGCGCACCTGGGCGCACAACCGGGCCCAGGCGCCGTCCACCTCCTCGGCCGGCAGGCCGAAGACCTCCGCGCTGCCGCGGACGTCGACCGCGCCCCGGAAGTGCAGCCCCGGCGGCCGCACGGGGTAGAGCACCCCCGCCTCGAGCAGGGCGGGCGCGTGCGCGGCCAGCAGCCCCTGGAGGTGGGTGGTGCCCGTCTTGGTCAGACCCACGTGGACGACGACGCGCACCCGGCCATCGTGCCACCCGCGGCCCGGGACGCGCGCGATGGCCTAGCCTCGTCCCGTGAGCTCCAGCCCGGTCCGCGTCTACGCCGCACGGCTGGTCGGGCTCCCCATCTTCGACCCCCAGGGCGACCAGGTCGGCAAGGTCCGCGACGTCGTCGCCGCGGTGCGCTCGGAGACCAGCGAGCCGCGGGTGCTCGGCCTGGTCGGCGAGGTGTTCGGCCGGCGCCGGATCTTCGTGCCGATGACGCGCGTGACCAACATCGACGCCGGGCAGGTCTACACGACCGGGCTGCTCAACATGCGCCGCTTCGAGCAGCGCACCACCGAGACCCTCGTCATCGGCCAGATGCTCGACCGCACGGTGCGCATCCCGAGCAGCGGGGTGAGCGGCGTGGTCTACGACGTGGCGCTGGAGCAGGCCCGCAACCGCGACTGGGTCCTGTCCCGCGTCGCGGTCCAGGAGCCGGGCAAGGGGCTGCGCCGTCGCGGCCAGACCCACGTCGTCCAGTGGCGCGACGTGGAGGGGCTGACCCGCCGTGAGGAGACCCAGGGCGCCACCCACCTCGTGCACGCGCTCAACGAGATGAAGCCGGCCGACGCGGCGAACATGATCCACGAGCTGCCGCCGGAGCGACGGACGGCCGTCGTGAGCGCCCTGGCCGACGAACGGCTCGCCGACGTGCTGGAGGAGCTGCCCGAGGAGGACCAGGTCGAGATCCTGAGCCACCTCGAGGACGAGCGCGCCGCCGACGTCCTGGAGGAGATGTCCCCCGACGACGCGGCCGACCTGATCGCCGAGCTGCCCCCGGAGACCGCCACCGCGCTGCTGGACCTCATGGAGCCCGAGGAGGCCGAGGACGTGCGGCGGCTGATGTCCTACGTCGAGGACACCGCCGGCGCGATGATGACCCCCGAGCCGGTGATCCTCGGCCCGGACGCCACCGTCGCCGACGCGCTGGCCCACGTGCGCAACCCCGACCTCACCCCCTCCCTCGCCTCGCAGGTCTACGTCTGCCGCCAGCCCCTGGAGACGCCGACCGGCAAGTTCCTCGGCGTCGGGCACATCCAACGGCTGCTGCGTGAGATGCCGTCCTCGCTGGTGGCGGGCGCGCTCGACGAGGGGAACGAGACGCTGCGCCCGGAGATGAGCATCGACGAGGTGGCGGCCCACCTGGCGACGTACAACCTCGTGGCGGCGCCGGTGGTCGACGAGAACGGCCACCTGCTCGGCGCGGTCACCGTCGACGACCTGCTCGACCACATGCTCCCCGAGGGCTGGCGCGACTCGCTGAGCACGCGGCGCGGACGCCGCTCCTCCCAGCTCGGGTCCCAGCTCGGGTCCCAGCTCGGATCCCAGGCGGGCCGCCGTGCCTGAGCAGCGGCCGCGCCTCGACACCCCCCGGGAGCTGCGCCGCCAGCTGGTGCGCCGGCCGAGCTACGACGCGGACTCCTTCGGGGTCTTCGCCGAGCAGTTCGCGCGCTACATGGGCACCGCGCGCTTCCTGATGTGGATGACCGTCTTCGTGCTCGTGTGGGTGGTCTTCAACGCCGTCGCGCCCGACTCCGCGGCCTTCGACGCCTACCCCTACATCTTCCTGACCCTGATGCTGAGCCTCCAGGCCTCGTACGCCGCCCCGTTGATCCTCCTGGCGCAGAACCGTCAGGAGCAGCGCGACAAGGTGGTCGCCGAGCAGGACCGGCAGGCCAACGCCCGGGCCCACGCGGACATGGAGTTCCTGGCCCGGGAGGTCGCCTCGCTGCGGATGGCCGTGGGCGAGGTCGCGACCCGCGACTTCGTGCGCTCGGAGCTGCGCGCGCTGCTCGCCGAGATCGACGAGCGGTCCGAGCGGGGGACCGAGGACGGCGAGGAGCCACCCCGCCCGTAGACTCGAGCATCATGAGCAGCACCCTCCTCGAGCAGGTCCGCGCCGCGCTGGCGACGGTCAACGACCCCGAGATCAAGCGGCCCATCACCGACCTCGGCATGGTCGACTCCGTCGAGATCGGCGACGACGGCGGCGTGGACGTCACCGTCCTGCTGACGGTCGCCGGGTGCCCGCTGAAGGACACCATCAACCGCGACGTCACCGCCGCGGTCGCCGCGGTCGACGGCGTGAGCGACGTGCGCCTGACCCTCGGCGTCATGACCGACGAGCAGCGCGCGGGCCTCAAGGAGGTCCTCAGCGACGGCAAGGCCCAGCGCGAGATCCCCTTCGCCCAGCCCGGCTCGCTGACCAAGGTCTTCGCGATCGCCTCCGGCAAGGGCGGCGTCGGCAAGTCCTCGGTGACGGTCAACCTGGCGCTCGGCATGGCCGCGCAGGGCCTGAAGGTCGGCGTCGTGGACGCCGACATCTACGGCCACTCGGTGCCGGCGATGCTCGGCGTGGCCGACTCGCGACCCACCCAGGTCGACGACCTGATCATGCCCGTCCCGACCGCCTCGGGCGTCTCGGTCATCTCCATCGGCATGCTCAAGCCCCGCCGCGACCAGGTCGTCGCCTGGCGCGGCCCGATGCTCGACCGGGCCCTGGTGCAGATGCTCGCCGACGTCTACTGGGGCGACCTCGACGTGCTGCTGCTCGACCTGCCGCCGGGCACCGGCGACATCGCGATCTCGCTCGGCCAGCACCTGCCCGGTGCCGAGGTCGTCGTGGTCACGACCCCGCAGGAGGCGGCCGCCGAGGTCGCCGAGCGAGCGGGCACGATGGCCTCGATGATGCACCAGCGGGTCGTGGGCGTCATCGAGAACATGAGCTACCTCACCGTCGTCGACAGCGACGGCACCGAGAAGCGGGTCGAGGTCTTCGGCTCCGGCGGCGGTCAGCGGGTCGCGGAGACCCTCTCGTCCCGCTTCGGCTACGACGTCCCGATGCTCGGTCAGGTGCCGCTGGACACCTCGCTGCGCGAGGGCGGCGACGCGGGCAAGCCGATCGTGGAGTCCGACCCGACCGCCCCCTCGGCGGTCGTCCTGCGCGACGTCGCCCAGCGGCTGGCCGGGCGCGGTCGCGGCCTCGCGGGCATGCAGCTGGGCCTGACCCCCGCCAACAAGCTCTAGGATCGGCGCCGTGTGGGGAGTCGGGCTGTCGGAGCTGGCAGTCATCGCGTTCGTGGCCGTGCTGGTCTTCGGGCCCGACCGACTCCCCGTGCTGGCCAAGCAGGCGGGCCAGTGGCTCAAGGTGGCGCGGCGCTTCGCCCACCAGGCCCGCGACGAGCTCCGCAGCGAGCTCGGCCCGGAGTACGCCGACCTCGAGCTGCGTGACCTCGACCCGCGCCAGGTCGTGCGCAAGCACATCATCGAGGCGATGAACGACGCCTCGGACGAGGACGACGACGAGGACGACACGCCCCGGCGGGGCAAGCGCAAGCAGCGGCCGCTCGACGAGGGCGAGGTCCCGCCCTACGACCTCGACGCCACCTGAGCCGTCCCCACCGGCACCACGGCGGCCAGCGAGTCCAGCGCCACCAGCACGCCCTCGCCCTGCGCCCCTGAGCGCAGCTCGACGAAGTCGGCGCCCACGCGCACCGGCACGCCCTCGGTGCGCCCGCCGTCCAGGCGGTGCCACCAGCACGGCTGAGCCTCGTCGGCCAGTCGACGCAGCGCCGACCCCACCCCCACCCGGTCGGCCACCGACCACGCGACCTCCGGGACGGCCCGCGCTGAGGCCCCACGCACCTCCACCACCGCGCTGGTCCGCACGACCCACTCCTGGCCGGCGACGCCGATCCGCAGCCAGCCCGCGGCAAGCCGCTCGAGCACGCCGGTCAGCCGCCCGACGCCGCGGACCTCGAGGGAGAGCGGCGCCCCGACTCCTGCCGCCAGCCGGGCGGCCAGCGTCACCGTGGCGTACTCCGACCGCGCCCGGTCGACGAGCTCCGGGCCACGCTCGACGGCGTACATCGACTCGGCCTGCTGCTCGAGGTCCTCGAGCAGCGAGAACACCTGCTCCTCCCACGCCATGGCTGCGACCTCCCCCGTGCGTCGGTCCGCCAAACGACGTCATGCGTCCCGGCCTGTCCACAGCCGAGGGAGCGAACGATTGACAACGCTGCCGAACCAGCGTTCACTGGCTTCACTTGAAGCAAACAGAAGCAAACGCAAGGTTCATTCTCCGATGATCTCTCTCGGGCACGTCTCCGCTCCACGCTGCGCCGCAGTGTGGACCGCCGTCACCGGCGTCGGCGCCGCCACCTGCCGCGCGCTGGCCGCGGACCTGCGGGTCCTGGTCTCCTCGCCCGCTCGCGGCGGCGCGGACCTCGAGTCATGGGTGGTGGGCCTCGCCGCTGCAGCGGTCTGCCTGGCCGCCTGCTGGGCCAGCGCCGTCACGGGCCTGGTGTGCGTGCAGCTCCTCCGTCACCGGGCCGGGGAGCAGCGCCCCGACCGGATCGCCGGGGTTCCCGCTCCCGTCCGCCGGCTCGTGCTGCGCGCCTGCGGCGTGGCGGCCGCCGGCGGTCTGGCCGGAGGACTGGCCCTCGCCCCGGCGGGCGCCACCCCCGGCAGCCTCGAGCGCGACCGCCCGAGCACGCCTTCTACCTCCGTCGCCTCCTCGCGCGCCCTGATCACCGCTCCCGTGGCCGCCTCCGTGCCGGAGGACCGGCGGGTCGTGCGTCCCGGCGACTCGCTGTGGCGCATCGCCGAGGCCGAGCTGCTGCGCCGCCACGGCCACAAGCCGACGGTCGCCGAGGTCGCGGCCTACTGGCCGCGCATCCACGCCGCCAACCGGGCCCTCGTGGGCCCCGACCCCGACCTCGTCCGCCCCGGCGTGCCGCTCGTGCTGCCCGCCCCGTCCTCCCAGGAGTCCTGATGCCCGCCCACCCGATCAGCGCCCATCCCATCGCCGCACGCCCCGGTCGCCGCTCCTTCGACCACGTACCCTTCGCCGAGGTGCAGGGCTCGCTGGCCCTGGACACGTGCACCGAGCCCGTCGTCGACCCGCTGGTGGAGAGCGTCGTGGAGCCGGCGCTCGAGCGCCCTGCCGCAGGGGTCGTCCCGATCGACCGCCGAGCGCGGGGCGAGGCCGAGCGGTGGGCCCGCCACATCGTGCAGGCAGCGCTCGAGGTGGTGGCCGGCATGCGTCCGTCCTCCCAGCTCGTGCGCTGGGTCTCCCCCGAGGTGTACGCCGACGTCCGCCGGCGCACCCAGCTGCTGGCCCTGGCCACCCACCGCGAGCCCGAGCGCGCCCACCCGGTCCGCGCCCGGCTGCAGTCGCTGCACGCGACGTACCCCGTCCCCGGCGTCCTCGAGGCGGCCGTCCACGTGCGGCACGGCCACCGCTCCCGGGCCCTGGCGGTCCGCTTCGAGCAGCGCGCCCGCCGCGGGTGGGTGTGCACCGCCCTCGACTTCGCCTGACTGCTCGCCGGGGCGCTCGCCTGACCCGTTCGTCAGACCCGTTCGCCAGACCCGTTCGCCAGACCCGTTCGCCAGATCAGTCGCGACACGCCACCGCCCGATCACGCGGGGTTCACCGGGCCGGCGGACCCTCGCGGCCATGGTGTGGGTAGTCGTGCCGGCCCTCGACGAGGCCGAGAACCTTCGGATCCTGCTCCCGCGGATCGCGGCCGAGCTGGCGACCTTCGACCCCGCCGGCCGGATCCTCGTGGTCGACGACGGCTCGACCGACGACACGAGCAAGGTCGTGGTCGAGCTGATGGCCGACCTGGCCTGCTTGGAGCTGGAGACCCTGCGGCACAACCTCGGCAAGGCCGCCGCGCTGCACCGCGGCTTCCGCCGGGCGCTCGACGGCGGGGCCGACGTCGTGGTGATGATGGACGCCGACGGCCAGGACGACCCGGCCGAGCTCCCCCGGCTGCTCGCTGCGATCGACGCGGGCGCGGACCTGGTGACCGGCGCCCGGCTGGAGCGGCGGGACCGGTTCGTGAAGCGCACGACCTCGCGGCTCTACAACCGCACGACCGCCTGGATGTCGGGAGCCCCGGGCCGCGACTTCAACTCCGGCTTCAAGGCGATGCGCGCCGGCGTCGCCGAGGACGTGTCCCCCATGCTCTACGGCGAGATGCACCGCTACCTGACCGTGATGGCGCACGGGCTGGGCTACCGCGTCGCCGAGGTGCCGGTCGAGCACCACCCGCGAATGTCGGGTCGCAGCAAGTACGGCCTGGCCCGCTTCTGGCGCGGGTTCGCCGACCTGCTCACCGTGCGCTTCCTGCTCAGCTACGAGCACCGCCCCTCGCACCTGTTCGGCGGGGTGGGCCTCGCCAGCCTGCTCGCCGGGGTGGCGGTCCTGGGCTACCTCACGGCCCTCAAGATCGGCGGCGCCACGATCGGCGACCGTCCGCTGCTGGTCGCCGGGTTGCTGATGGTGATGGTGGGCCTGCAGCTCTCGCTGTTCGGCCTGCTCGCCGAGCTGGTCGTGCACGCCCGCCAGCAGACCCGGCACCGCAGCACCGCATGACGGCCCCTCCCCCGACCGGGCAGACCCCGCCGCGGGTCCTGCTCGTCGTGGCCGTGCCGACGTGGTCGGGGCACGCGATGTTCAACGTCAAGGACGTCTCCGTCGCGACCGGCTACACCCTGGTGACGCTGGGCCGCGTGGAGCGTGCTGTGGGGCGTGGAGGGCTGGGGCACCGTGTCGGCCAGCGCGACGGCGTACGCCGTGCGGCACCTCGGCGTCACGCTGCTCTCGCTCGTCGGCGTCGCCGCCACCGCCGCGCTCGCCGGCCTGGCCCTGGGCTCCTGGCGCTGGGGTGCCGTCGCCGCGGCCGCGCTCGTGGCCGTGCCGACGTGGTCGGGGCACGCGATGTTCAACGTCAAGGACGTCTCCGTCGCGACCGGCTACACCCTGGTGACGCTGGGCCTCGCGCTCACCGCCCGGCGGGACCGGCGCGGTGCCGCGGCGTTGGCGCTGGCCCTCGTCGTGGCCGGCGTGGCGCTCGCGGTGGGGACCCGCCCCGGCATCGCCCCCGGCCTGGTGGTGGCAGCCCTGGTCACGATGGTGACCCGCGACCGGTGGCGCTGGTGGGCGGTGCCCGCCGCCGGGGTCTCGGCCGGCCTCGTGCTGTGGGCGGTCTACCCCGCCCTCTTCTCCGACCCGGTGACCGCGTTGTGGCGCGGCGCCCTCAGCTCCTCCCGCTTCGACGACCAGCAGGGCGCGTGGTGGTACCTCCCGCTGTTCCTGGTCGTCGAGCTGCCCACCCTGCACCTGCTGCTCGGGGCGATCGGCGTGGTCGCCGCAGTCCTGGCGGTCCGGCGGACGGCGGGTCCGGGCCGGCTGCTGCTGGTCCTCGTGCTGCTCCAGGCACTGCTGCTGCCGACCCTGGGGGTGCTGCGGCAGGCCAACCTCTACACCGGCCTGCGCCAGCTGCTCTTCGCCGCGCCCGCCCTCGCCGTGCTCGTGGCGGTGGCGATCGCGACGCTGGTCGCGGTCGGGACGCGGCGCTGGGTCCCCTGGGTGGCGGCCGCCGCCCTCGTGCTGCCCGTGCTGGCGCAGCTGCAGCTGTTCCCCTACGGCTACGCCTACCGCAGCCCGGTGGCCCTGGTCGGCGCACCGGTCGTGGTCGAGCGCGACCCGTCCTGGGAGCTGCCGACCGACTACTGGCGCACCAGCGTGCGCGAGCTGGCGCCGGCGGTCCCCTCGGTCGGGGCGGTCACCTGCTCCCCGAGCCGGGACGCCGACGGCGGCTTCCGTCCCTACTCCCACGAGAGCCACGACGACTGCGCCCGCGACCCCGTCGGCCCCCTCATGCCGTACGCCGACGAGCGGGTCGGGCCGGGTCTCGGCTCGCCCACGCAGTTCGCCGCCGTCGTCACCGGCACCGACCGGGAGGCGGACAATTGCGAGCGGGAGGCCGAGGTGACCCGGCGGCTGTGGTGGCGCGAGCTGACCATGAGCTGGACGGCTGTCTGCGACCTCGAGCCGACGCCCTACCCGGTCGGCGGCCTCCGCCTCGACGGTGCCGGGCACGACGCGGCCGCGCTCCTGGACGGCTGGGACCTCCACCGCGCCCGGGTCGGCGCGGGCGTGCGCGGCGAGTCCGCCTCGCTCGCCGTGACGCTCCCGCCGCGGCTGCGGGCCCGCCCGCTCGCTCTCGAGGCGACGGCCGTCGGATCGGGCAGCCTCGCGCTGCACGTCAACGGCCGTGAGCTGCCCACGAGCACCGCGGGTCGGACCGTGACCGCCCGGGTCCCGGCCGAGCTGGTGGCGGCGTACCGCTTCGGACGGCTGGTGCTGGACGTGACCCGCACCGACGACCGGCAGGTGCGGCTGCTGACCCTGCGACTCAGAGCGGTGGGCCGATGACCGACCTGCACAAGCGTGCCTACGTCTCCGGGGTGCGCGGCGTGCGCGCCGGCCTGACGCGCACCGGCGTGATGGAGCGCCTGGACCGGTGGGCCGACGAGAGCCGCACCGGGTTGTGGGTGCGTTCGTGGTTCGCGGTCTACGACCTCGACGAGATGGCGCGCCTGAAGGTGCCCTGGTGGACCTTCGACTCCGCCGACGTCGTCGCGGCCCACCTCGTCGGTCGACCCGGGGCGCGCGTGCTGGAGTGGGGCTCGGGCTCGTCGACGTTGTGGTTGGCCGACCGGGCCGCGACCGTGGACAGCATCGAGCACGACCCGTCCTGGGCGGAGGCCATGCGGCCCCGGCTCCCGGCGCACGTGACGCTGCACGTGGTCCCGCCGGTCCCGCACCCCGACCCGCGCACCCCCTCGGGCAAGCGTGGCTTCGAGGGGTTGGACTTCACCGACTACGTGCACTGCGCCGACGACCTGCCGGGGTCCTTCGACCTCGTCGTGGTCGACGGCCGGGCCCGCGAGGCCTGCCTGACCCGGGCGGCGGACCGACTGGCACCCGACGGCCTGGTCGTCGTCGACAACGTGGACCGAGCGCGCTACCGCAGCGCGATCGCCGAGCTCGCCGACCGGCTCACCGACCGTCGCGGCAGCCGGGTCGAGGTGACCTGGACCCGCGGACTGACCCCTTCGCTGCCCTACCCGACGCGGACCGCGCTGCTGCGGGTGCGCCCACCGGTGGTCGCGCCGTGAGCCGGCAGCGGCTGCGCACCGTGGCGCGGGCGGCGTTCCTGGTCGCGGTGGTCGCCTTCGCCGCCTGGGGCCTCCAGGGCAGCTGGCGCGACCTGGTCGTCGCGCTCTCCTCGACCCCGCTGCCGGGCCTGGCGGTCGCCGCCGGGCTGGTGCTGCTCGGACTGCTCACCACCTGCGGCGCGTGGCTGCGGCTCCTCGCCGGCTACGGCCACCGGCTGCCCCGCGAGGACGGGCGCCGGGTGTTCTTCGTCGGGCAGCTCGGCAAGTACATCCCCGGCTCGGTCTGGTCGATGGGGGCGCACGCCGACCTGGCCCGCGGCTTCGGCGTCCCCGTCCGGGTCACCGTCGGCACCTCGTTGGCCTTCCTCGGCCTCAACGTCGCCACCGCGGGGCTGCTGGCCTTCGGGATGCTGGCCGCCGGGATGCCGACGCTGCCGCTGCCGCGGTGGGCCGGCCTGCTGGGCGCCCTGGGCTGCGCGGCGGCGCTGACGCCGCCCGTCGTCGCCCGGCTCGGCTCGCTGGTGGCCGGGTCCGCCGGGACGCTGCGCCTGACCTGGGGTGCCCTGGCGGTCCTGGTGGGCCGGATGGCGCTGACGTGGACCTGCTACGCCGGGGCGATGGTGGCGCTGATCCCCGGGACCACACCCGGGCACGTGGCCGAGCTGCTGGCCATCGCGGCGGGCGGCTTCGCCGCGGCGTACGTCGTCGGGGTGGCCGTGGTCGTCGCTCCCGCGGGTGTCGGCGCCCGCGAGGTCACGCTCGTCGCGCTGCTCTCCCCCGCCGTCGGGCTGGCGACCGCCACCGCCGTCGCCCTGGTCACCCGCGTGCTGCACACTGCGGCCGACCTGACCCTGGCGGCGGTCAGCGCCTTGCGGCGGGGCCGCAGCCCCGCCGTCCAGCGCTGACCTGCTCGGCCCGCTGGGGCCGGCTGGCGTCGGCTCAGCGCTTGCGCGACTTCTTGGCGCCCTTGCCGCCCTTGCTCTTCCAGCCCTCGGAGGCCTTGGGGCCGTCGCGGCGGACCTCGGCCTCACCGGACTCGTCCGGCGCGGAGTAGGTCAGGTTGGCCGGCGAGGTCGGGGCGTCGAGACCCTTGGCGTGGATGTGCGGCTGACCGACCGGCGAGCGCAGCGTCGGGTCGATGACCAGCACGTCCTCGTCGTCCTCGTCGACGTCGGCGTCCTCGTCCTCCTCGACGGTGACCTGGACGTTGAAGAGGTACCCGACGGTCTCCTCCTTGATGCCGTCCATGACCGCGGCGAACATGTCGAAGCCCTCCCGCTGGTACTCGACCAGCGGGTCGCGCTGGGAGTAGGCACGCAGGTAGATGCCCTCGCGGAGGTAGTCCATCTCGTAGAGGTGCTCACGCCACTTGCGGTCCAGGACCGAGAGGATCACGCGCCGCTCCAGCTCGCGCATGACCTCCTCGCCCAGCTCGGCCTCGCGGGCGTCGTAGGCCTTGTGGGCGTCGGCCTTCAGGGCCTCGATGAGCTCGTCGCGGTCGAGGTTGACCGCACCGTCGACGGCGGCAGCCATGCCCTCGAGGTCGAGGCTGACCGGGAAGATCTGGCGCAGCGCGGTGGCGAGCTGCTCCATCTCCCAGTCCTCCTCCTGGGTGGCGCCGGTGACGTAGCCGGTGACGACGTCGTCGATGAAGGTGCGGATCTGCGCCTCGAGGTCGGCGCCCTCGAGGATCGCGCGACGCTCGGCGTAGATCACCTTGCGCTGGCGGTCCATGACGTCGTCGTACTTCAGGACGTTCTTGCGGGACTCGAAGTTCTGCGCCTCGACCTGGCCCTGCGCGTTGGCGATGGCGTTGGTGACACGCTTGTTCTCGATCGGGACGTCGTCGGGGATGCGCAGCACCTGCAGCACCCGGTCGACCCAGTCGGACTTGAACAGCCGCATGAGCTCGTCCTGCAGCGAGAGGTAGAACCGGGATTCGCCCGGGTCGCCCTGACGGCCGGAACGACCGCGCAGCTGGTTGTCGATGCGGCGCGACTCGTGGCGCTCGGTGCCCAGGACGTAGAGGCCGCCGAGCTCCTTGACCTCGTCGTGCTCGGCCTGGACCTGCGCCTTGACCTTCTCCAGCGTCGCGGGCCAGGCCTCGTCGTAGGCCTCGGCGGTCTCGCCGGTGGGCTCGAGGCCCTGCTTGCGCAGCTCGGCGTCGGCCAGGAACTCCACGTTGCCGCCGAGCATGATGTCGGTGCCTCGACCGGCCATGTTGGTGGCGACGGTGACCGCGCCCTTGTGGCCGGCCATCGCGACGATCTTGGCCTCGTCGGCGTGCATCTTGGCGTTCAGCACGCTGTGCGGGACGCCCTTCTTCTTCAGCAGCGCCGAGAGGTAGTCGGACTTCTCGACCGAGACGGTGCCGACGAGGATCGGCTGACCGGTGCGGTGCTTCTCGGCGATGTCCTCGGCGACGGCCTCGTACTTCGCCTCCTCGGTGCGGTAGACGAGGTCGGGCTGGTCGACGCGCACCATCGGACGGTTGGTCGGGATCGGGACGACGCCGAGCTGGTAGATCTTGTCGAACTCCGAGGCCTCGGTCATGGCCGTGCCGGTCATGCCGGAGAGCTTGTCGTAGAGGCGGAAGAAGTTCTGCAGGGTGACGGTCGCGAGCGTCTGGTACTCCTCGCGGACCGTGACGTTCTCCTTGGCCTCGATGGCCTGGTGCAGACCGTCGTTGTAGCGGCGGCCGGACAGGATGCGGCCGGTGTGCTCGTCGACGATGAGGACCTCGCCGTTCATCACGACGTACTCCTTGTCGCGACGGAACAGCTCCTTGGCCTTGATGCCGTTGTTGAGGAAGGAGATCAGCGGGGTGTTGGCGGCCTCGTAGAGGTTCTCGATGCCCAGGTGGTCCTCGACCTTGGTGATGCCGGGCTCGAGGACGGAGATGGTGCGCTTCTTCTCGTCGACCTCGTAGTCGACGTCCTTGGTCAGGCGGGCCACGATCTTGGCGAACTCGCCGTACCACTTGACCTCGTCCTGGGTCGGACCACTGATGATCAGCGGGGTCCGCGCCTCGTCGATGAGGATCGAGTCGACCTCGTCGACGATGGCGAAGTTGTGGCCGCGCTGGACGCACTCCTCCAGGGAGGAGGCCATGTTGTCGCGGAGGTAGTCGAAGCCGAGCTCGTTGTTGGTGGCGTAGGTGATGTCGCAGTTGTAGGCCTCGCGCCGCTGCTCGGGGCGCATGTCGGGCAGGATCACGCCGACGGTCAGGCCCAGCCAGTTGTGCACGCGGCCCATCTGCTCGGACTGGTACTTCGCGAGGTAGTCGTTGACCGTGACGACGTGGACGCCCTTGCCGCCGATGGCGTTGAGGTACGCCGGGGCCACCGCGACGAGGGTCTTGCCCTCACCGGTCTTCATCTCGGCGATGTTGCCCAGGTGCAGCGCGGCGCCACCCATGATCTGGACGTCGAAGGGGCGCATGCCCAGCACCCGCTTGGCCGCCTCGCGCACCGTGGCGAAGGCCTCGGGCATCAGGTCGTCGAGGGACTCGCCTTCGGCGTGCCGCTTGCGCAGCTCGTCGGTCATGCCCTGCAGCTCGGCGTCGGACATCGCGACGAAGTCGTCCTCGATGGCGTTGACGGCCTTCGCGACCCCCTCGAGCTGGCGGAGGATCTTGCCCTCACCGATGCGGAGGATCTTGTCGAGAATCGCGGGCACGGCGTTGCTGCTCCTCTGAAGGTGGCTGTCCCGGACAGGTGCCCCGGGCCGCGCTCACTCTACCCAGCGGGGTGAGCCATCCCTAACCGACTGTCGACACGGCCGCGGACAGCTCGGGGGCGAGGTCCCCGCGTGGCGCGACGGTGATCCCGACCAACCCCAGCCAGCCCGCCAGGCGCCACAGCTCGGCTGCCAGCTGCTCGGCCGTCGCAGCGGGGGCGCCGGGCTCGGCCCAGGCGGCCGCGACCCGCAGGAGGCCCCCGTCGGCGGCGGCCCGGTCGGCCTTGAGGTCGACGCGCGCCACGATCTCCTCCCCCAGCAGGAACGGCAGCACGTAGTAGCCGTGCACCCGCTTCTCCGGGGGCGTGTAGATCTCGATGCGGTAGTGGAAGTCGAAGAGCTGCTCGGTGCGCTCGCGCTCCCACACGACCGGGTCGAAGGGGCTGAGCAGGGTGCGGGCGGCGACCCGCCGCGGGACCCGGGCGTCGCGGTGGAGGTAGGCCTGGCGCCGCCAGCCCTCGACCCGGACCGGCTCGAGCTCGCCGGTCCCGACGAGCTGCTCGATCGCGACCGCGGTGCTGGGCAGGTCGGGTCGCTTCGGGTCGTGCTGCTGGCGCAGGCGGTAGTAGTCGGCCAGGCAGGAGGCGGTGGCGACCCCGTGGGAGCGGGCTGCCCGGCGTACGAGCTCGGTGACGGCGTCCTGCGGGTCGAGCACCGGGAGGTCGAGGATCTGGGCGGGCAGGACCCGCTCGGGCAGGTCGTAGCGGACCTCGAACTGGGTGGTGCGGCCGGCGATCGCCAGCTCGCCGATCTGGTAGAGGAAGTCGAGGGTCTTGCGCGCCTCGGACCAGTTCCAGCCCCAGTGCTCCTTCGAGCGCGGCCCGCCGGAGCCGATGACCTGCTCGAGCTCACGCGCCGTGACCGGCCCGGGCTGCGCCGCGACGGCCACCCGGACCCGCTCGATCATCGAGTCCTCGACGTCCTTCCACCACTTGCCGCGGGCGGCGCGGTAGAAGTCCATCCGGTGCTGCATGAGCGGCCACAGGTCGACGGGCATGAACGCCTGGACGTGCGCCCAGTACTCCACCACCCGCCGAGGCCGCTTCTCTGCGGCCCGCGCCAGCAGGCCGGTGCGCGGGTCGGCGTCGTAGGGACCCATCCGGGAGTAGAGCGGCATGTAGTGCGCCCGCTGGAGCACGTTGACCGAGTCGACCTGCAGCACCCCGGTGCGCGCCAGGGTGCGGTCGAAGGTCCGCATCGTCGGCCCGGCGTGCGGCTTGTCGAGGAAGCCCTGGGCGGCCAGCGCGACCCGACGGGCCTGGGAACGGCTCAGCGTCTGGGTCTGTCCCTGGGTCGACGACACGGGCCGAACTCAACCACGCCGCACCGACACCTCGACTGCAGCCGGCTGGTCGAGGTGCGAGCGCAGCCTCCGGTGGTCGAGGTGCGAGGAGCGTCAGCGACGAGCCGCGAGACCCTGGGTCCTGGCGCGGGTCACGGTGCCCGGAGCCCCTGTGGAGAAGGGGTCTGAGCGTCTCGGAGTGTCGGTGGTCCCTGGAAGAGTCAGCTCATGGAAGGGCTCGGGCAGCACCAGGTGGACCGTGGTGTCGCGGTCATCGCCGGTGCGCTCACCGAGCTCGACGAGGTCTCCCTGTTGGGTCTCGACCAGACCGCGACCGCCGCCTCGCTGGTGGAGATCGCCGCGGCCGAGGCACGGCTGGGTGAGCTCAAGCACCGCGTCCTCGCGCACGCCACGGCGGTGCGGGTCGAGGAGGCCACCGGGGCCGCGACCACCGCGACGTGGCTGGCCCGTGCCACCCGCACCACCGTCCGGTCGTCACGCCGGGCGGTGCACCTCGCCACCGCGTTGGAGACCTACGCCCGGCTGCGGGAGGGGTACGCAGCCGGCGCGGTGAACACCGAGCAGGCCGAGGTCATCGCCCGTGCCCTCGACGCCCTACCCACCGACATCCCCGCCACGGTGAAGGCTGATGCCGAGCAGCGGCTCGTCGACCTCGCTGGCCACCACGACGCCTGCGACCTGCGCGTGCTGGGTGATCGGGTCCTCGACGTCGTCGCCCCCGCCGTCGCCGACGCCCACGAGGCATCCCGGCTGGAGGCGGAGGAGCGCGCAGCCGCCCGGAAGACGATGCTGACCATGACCCCTGACGGGCAGGGCAGCGTGCATGGCCGGTTCACCGTCCCCGAGCTGCACGCCGGCATGCTCCGCAAGCAGCTGCTGGCGCTGGTCGTCCACGACAAGCCCGCCCTGGGCGAGATCCCGGTGGAGGGTGGGCGACCGGAGCCGGTCAAGGCCGCCACTGGCGTCGAGCTCGGTGCCGCTTTCTGCGAGCTGCTGGAG
>NZ_LUPI01000084.1:0-7776 GCF_001627265.1 Nocardioides sp. REDSEA-S30_B4
TCAGCACTCGGGTTCCGCAACCTGACCAACTACATCGCCAGAAGCCTCCTCGAGACCGGCGGCTTCAGACCCCAACTACACCCCGGATTGTGAAGAGCCGGTTAAGGCACCGCGGGACGTCATACGTCCCGAAGCAGCGGACGTCCCGTCCGTATGACGTCCCGGAGGGGTCAGCGGGTCAGCCGCGGTCCAGGGCGACGGCCTCGGGGGTGTGCAGCCGGACCATGAAGCGGGCGACGTGGGCGGGGGCGGTACGCCGGGTGGCCAGCGAGACCGCGACCATGACCAGCAGCGCGAGGGGCACCGACCAGGCCGCGGGGCGGCGGAGCAGGACGTCGAGCCAGCCGTCGCTCTGGGCGGTGTAGAGCGTGAGCAGGGCGGCCAGCCCGGAGCCGAGGCCGCCGGTCAGCAACCCGGCCAGCGCCCCGGCGGTGGTGAGCCCGCGCCACCAGATGCCGAGCAGCAGCAGCGGGCAGAACGTCGAGGCGGCCACCGCGAAGGCAAGCCCCACCGTGGTGGCGACCCCGACGTCGGAGTCGCTGAGCGCCACGAGGGCCGGCACCACCACGGCGACGACCGCGCCGGCCCGGAAGCCGGTCACCCCGGAGAGCCGGCGGCCCCGGAACGGGCGGGTGAAGACGTCCTGGGAGAGCACGCCGGCGACCGCGATGGCCAGACCCGAGGAGGTCGAGAGGAACGCCGCGAAGGCGCCGCCGACCACCATCCCGGTCAGCACCTGACCGCCCAGCCCGCCGAGCATCAGGCCGGGCAGCTCCAGCACCAGGGAGTCCGAGCCGGCCGCGGCCAGCTCGGGGGCGTAGACGCGGCCGAGGGCGCCGTACACCGGCGGGATCATGTAGAAGAACCCGATCAGCACCAGCACCAGCAGCGTCGTGCGGCGCGCGGCGCGACCGTCGGGGTTGGTGTAGAAGCGCACGACCACGTGCGGGAGACCCATCGTTCCGAGGAACGTGGCGATGATGAGGGAGTAGGTGAGGTAGAGCCCCTGCGGACCACCGGCCGCCAGCGGGTCCGACCACGCGACGACGTCGCCGGGGAAGGAGTCGCCCGCGGGGCTGGCCGCTCCGGGGCGCCCGTCGCCGAGCCACACCACCAGCAGCACCGCGGCGGGGACGAGCAGGGCGGTGAGCTTGAGCCAGTACTGGAAGGCCTGCACCAGGGTGATCGAGCGCATCCCGCCGGCGGTGACGTTGAGCAGCACGACGACGCCGACGACCAGGGAGCCGAGCCAGTCCGGCCCGCCGACCGCGCTGGAGAGCGTGATGCCGGCGCCCTGGAACTGCGGCAGCAGGTAGAGCCACCCGATCCCCACGACCAGCAGCGAGCAGGCCCGGCGCACGGCGGTCGATCCCAGCCGGGCCTCGGCGAAGTCGGGCAGCGTGTAGGCGCCCGAGCGCCGCAGCGGCGCGGCGACGAGCACGAGGAGGACGAGGTAGCCCGCGGTCCAGCCGACGGGGTACCACAGCATGTCGGCGCCGAAGGTCAGCAGCAGTCCGGCGACCCCGAGGAACGACGCGGCGGAGAGGTACTCCCCGCTGATCGCCGACGCGTTCATCCGCGGTCCCACCGCGCGCGAGGCCACCATGAAGTCGCTGGTCGTGCGGGAGAACCGCAGCCCGTAGGCCCCGAGCGCCAGCGTCGCCACGGTGACCAGCACGATCGCGACGATGCCCGGCGCCGCGTCCACCCCGGTGCTCACGTGCTGCTCACCGCTCCACCTCGTCCATCAGCTCGGCGAAGGCGGCCTCGTTGCGCTCGGCGCGGCGGATGTAGCGCCAGGCCAGCACCACCAGGAACGGGTACGACGCCAAGCCCAGCACCAGCCACGCGACCGGCACGGGTCCGACGTGGACCGACGCCAGGCCCGGGAGCAGGTGGAACACCACGGGAAGCGACCCGATCGTCACGGTGAGCAGGGCGAGCGTCCGCACGGCCAGCCACAGCTGCTCGCGCAGCAACGACCCGACGTACACGCCACCGAGCCGGGTGTCCGCGTCGACCTCGCCCTTGCGTGCCATCGGCGGGCGACGGCGTGGCGGTCCGGTGATGCGGACCCGCTGCGGGGTCGGACGCTCGGTCACCTGGTCGCCTGGCCCGATGCCTACTGGCCGCGCCGCAGCAGCAGGTCGCGCAGCTCGCGCGTGTGGCGGCGGCTGACGACGAGCTCGGTGCCCTCGCCGACGACGACCGAGCAGCGGCCGGACTCCATGCGGACCTCGCCGACGTGGGGGAGCGCGACCAGCAGCGAGCGGTGGATGCGCAGGAAGCCCGCCGGTCGCCACTCCTCCTCCAGCGTGGAGAGCGGCGTGCGGACCAGGTGGGAGCCGGTGGGGGTGTGCAGTCGCGCGTAGTCGCCCTGCGCCTCGACGTGGGTGATGTCGCTGCGGTTGATGAAGCGCGTGACGCCCCCGAGCTCGACCGGGATCTGCACCTCCTTGGTGACCGCGGGGGCCTCGGACCCGCCGCCGATGCGGCGCACCGCCTCGGCCAGCCGCTCGGCGCGCACCGGCTTGAGGACGTAGTCGACGGCCTGCAGCTCGAAGGCCTCGACCGCGTGCTGCTCGTGGGCGGTGACGAACACGATCCGCGGCGGCTGCTTGAAGCGGCTGAGGATCTGGGCGAGCTCGAGACCGCTGAGCCCCGGCATCGAGATGTCGAGGAAGATCGCGTCGACCTCGGTCTCCTGCAGGGTCCGCAGCGCCTCGGTGGCCGCGGTGCAGGAGAGCGCCTCGCCGACGCGGGGGTCGCGCTGCAGCAGCCAGGTGAGCTCGTCGACGGTGGGCTTCTCGTCGTCGACGACGAGCACGCGCAGCCCGGCGCCGCTCGGCGCGGTCGTGGTCATCAGGCGTGCACCCCCGGGGCGAACTTGGGCACCCGGACGACGACCTTCGTGCCGGCCCCGGGAGCGGTCTCGACGACGAGACCGTACTCGTCGCCGTACACCGTGCGCAGCCGCCCGTCGACGTTGCCGAGGCCGACGGAGTCGACGCTGCGGTCGCCGGCCAGCACCCGCCGCACGTGGTCGGGGTCCTCGCCGAGGCCGTCGTCCTCGACCTCGATGAGGCACTCGTGGTCCTGGTCGCGGGCGGTGATGCGGATGTGGCCGCCGCCCTCGGCGCCCTCGAGGCCGTGGCGCACGGCGTTCTCGACCAGCGGCTGGATGCACAGGAACGGCACCGCGACCGGCAGCACCTCCGGCGCGATCGACAGCGTGACCTGCAGCCGCTCGCCGAAGCGAGCCTGCTCGAGCAGGAGGTAGCGCTCGACGGACTTCAGCTCCTCGGCCAGGGTCGTGAACTCGCCGTGGCGGCGAAAGGAGTAGCGGGTGAAGTCGGCGAACTCCAGCAACAGCTCGCGGGCGCGGTCGGGGTCGGTGCGCACGAAGCTGGCGATGGCCCCGAGGGAGTTGTAGACGAAGTGCGGGCTGATCTGGGCCCGGAGCGCGCGCACCTCCGCCTCCATCAGGCGGGTGCGAGAGGAGTCCAGCTCGGCGAGCTCGAGCTGGCCCGACACCCACTGCGCGACCTCCTCGGTCGCCCGGGCCAGGCCGGCGGTCGACACCGGCGCGAAGGCCTGGAGCGTGCCGACGACGCGGTCCTCCACGAACAGCGGGCTCACCACCGCCGTACGCGCGGGACACCCGGCCTCGACGCAGTGCAGGTCCTCCCGGCCGAAGGCCCGCGACCCGGTGCGCTCGAGGGTGGCCTGCACCAGCGCGGGCACCCGCTCGGCGTGGTGCTGGCCGGCGCCGTCCCAGGCCAGCAGGCCGCCGGTGTCGGTGAGCGCCACGGCCGAGGAGCCGAGCAGGGCGCGCAGGTGGCGTACGGCGCGCTCGGCGCTCTCCCGGGTCAGGCCCGCGCGCAGGGCGGGCGAGGCGAGCGCCGCGGTGTGCAGCGTGCGGAACGTCGCGCGGTCGGCGTCGGTGCCGAGGTGGGCGCGCCGCCACGGCCGCCAGGACCACCGCGTCGCACGCATCGGCTCAGCGGAAGTCGATCAGCAGCATGGCGGTGTCGTCGTCGAGGACCGAGGCCGGCGTGGCCTTGGCGACCTCGACGTCGATGCGCGGGATGCTCCCGGTCGTCACGAGCATGGGGGAGTCGTGCACCTCCGGTGCCGGCTCGGCGACCGCGTCGGGCGTGCCGGTGACGGTGGTGGCGCTGGCGGGGCGGGGCGCGCGCTCCTGCTCGACCATCCGGGCGCGGTAGCAGCGGGCGAGGTAGGGCAGCTGCATGCCGTCCATGCCGCGGCCGTAGTCGTCGTAGAACGCGCGCACCTCGGCGAGCTTGGCCTCGCGGCGGTGCTCGTCGAGGGTGGCGATGGTGCTGCGCGACAGCGCCAGGTCCAGCACGCTCTCGCGGTCGATGACCTGACGGTGCTTGAAGGTCTCCTCCTCGACCCAGCCGAAGAGCCCGCTGTGCTCGAGGGGGTCGGCGAGGTCGGTGCGCTGGTCCTGGTCGCCGAGCAGGGCGCCGAGGCGTCGCACCCACGGGACGCGCTCGTCGCGCTGGTTCCACACCAGGGCCAGGTGGCCGCCGGGGCGCAGGACCCGGTTGATCTCCGGGAGCGCGCGCTCCATGTCGAACCAGTGGAACGCCTGGCCGGCCACCACCACGTCGACGCTGCCGTCGCCCAGCGGGATGTCCTCCGCGCCGGCGACGCTCGCGCGCACCAGCGGCAACCGGGCCCGCAGCCGCTCCAGCATCGCGGCGTCGGGGTCGGTGGCGTGCACCTCGTGACCCAGGCCGACGAGCACCTCGGTCAGCTTGCCGGTGCCCGCGCCGAGCTCGAGGACGGTCGCGGGCTGCTCGCCCACCAGCCAGGCCGCCGCCTGGGTCGGGTACGACGGGCGGCCACGGTCGTAGGCGTCGGCGACCGACCCGAAGCAGCTCCTCGGGTCCGCGCCAGGCTGGAGGTCGGTCATCGGGCCAAGACTATGGGGTCGATAGCCTCCGGGACGTGAGCGCCGACCCGATGTCCTGGCTGGTGTCGCTCGAGGGAGTCCCGAGCGCGTTCACGGCGACCCGTGACGGCATCGACGCCCTGCTGCGCGACCGCGGCCTGCGGCGTACCACTCCCGAGCAGACCGCGACCTCGCTGCTGCGCGGGGCGCACGCCTCGGCGGTCCTGGAGGGGTCGACCTCGACCTTCGAGGAGGTCGCCGAGGGCGCCGGTGACGCGATCGCCGTCGACGCCGTGCGGGTGTCCACCGAGCTGCTGTCGCTGGTGCCGGTCCTGGGCCGGGCGCCGCTGCAGGCGCTGGCCCGCATCCACGCCGTCGCCTCGGCGAGCAGCCTCCCCGAGGAGCGCCGCGGCCGTCCCCGTGACGCCGCGTCGGCCGAGCGGCTGCGGTCGCTGTCCGACGCGCTGCTGGCCGAGACCGCGGCACCGGCACTGATGGTGGCCGCGCTCGCCCACGCCGACCTGGCCACCGCCGCGCCGTTCCCCAGCCACAACGGCATCGTCGCCCGCGCCGCCGAGCGGCTCGTGCTCGTCGCCCGCGGCGTCGACCCGGCCTCGTTGACGGTGCCGGAGGCCGGACACCTCGCGCACCGCGAGGCCTACGAGTCCAACCTGCGCGGCTACGCCTCCGGCGAGGACTCCGGCATCCACTCCTGGCTGCTCTACGCCCCCGAGGCCTTCGCCTCCGGCGCGGACGCCTCGCCGCTGCGCGGCTGATCCTCCCCACGCTCGCGACCGGTCCCGGACATGCTGGTGGCCCCCGGGGACACGCCCCGGAGGCCACCGCTGACACGAGACGCCGCCGGCTACCAGGCGTGCATCATCAACTTGCTGCCGCGGGAGCATCCCGACTCGACAGGCACCCTGTAGGAAGGGTCGATCGCCGCGTGGGTACCTCGGGCCTCGTGTACGTCTCTGGAGTTGTTGTATTCATGTGTACGCCGATGTGACGGGCGACACAACCCCTCCCGGCGAGTCTTGGTGTTGGTCGACCGGTCCACCCGCTGGAGGAGGTCGCGACCGGTGCGGACCAGGTGGCGCGGGGCGGCCGCACGTGGCAGGGACCGGCCGTCGAGAGGTTCTGCTGGCGGGGGAGGCCTCAGGCGCCGGTGGCGCGCTTGCGAGCGCCGGCCCACATCACCCCGCCGACCGCGACGGCGCCGCCGACGGCCAGCGCGGCCAACGTGGGCCGCGAGGGGACGGGCACCCGTGAGCGCAGCGCGACCGGCTTGTCGAACACCAGGACCGGCCACCCCTGCTCGATCGCGTGGCGGCGCAGGTCCTTGTCGGGGTTCACCGCGTGCGGGTGGCCGACGGCCTCCAGCATCGGGACGTCGGTGACCGAGTCGCTGTAGGCGAAGCAGTCGGCGAGGTCCCAGCCGCGTCGCTCCGCGAGCTCGCGGATGGCGGCGGCCTTCTCCTCGGCGTACATGTAGGTCTCGATCTCGCCGGTGTAGCGGCCGTCCTCCACCTCGAGGATCGTCGCGATGACGGAGTCGGCACCGAGCAGCTCACCGATCGGCTCGACGACCTCGGTGCCGGAGGCGGAGACGATGACGACCTCGCGGCCGGCGAGCTGGTGCAGCGAGATGAGGTCGACGGCCTCCTCGTAGACCAACGGGTCGACGATGTCGTGCAGGGTCTCGGCGACGATGTCGCGCACGGTCTGCACGTCCCAGCCGGCGCACAGCTGCGACATGAACTGGCGCAGCTTCTCCATCTGGTCGTGGTCGGCACCCCCGACGAGGTACATGAACTGCGCGTACGCCGAGCGCAGCACCGCGCGCCGCGAGATCAGACCGCCCGCCTGGAAGGGGCGGCTGAAGGCGAGGGTGCTCGACTTGGCGATGATCGTCTTGTCGAGGTCGAAGAAGGCCGCAGCCGGCATGGGTTCGAGCATACGGGCCGCGACCTCTCCACACCGGCGGTGTGTCGCGGCCTCCTCCACAGCCGGGCTCGTACGCCGCTGGACCGGCCGCTGCGCGGGACAGGCTGCCGGCATGGAGACACCCGCCGCCCCCGCTGCCGACCGCCCCGCCGAAGGTCAGTCAGTCCGCCCCGCTGACCGCGCCGCTGATCGCCCCGCCGTGCTGCTCGCGACCGCCGACCCGCTGCTGCACGCCGAGGTGCAGCGGCTGGCCGCCTCGGTCGGGGTGGGCATCGTGCCCGTGCCGGACGACGGTGGACTGCTGCGCCGGTGGCAGACCGCGCCGTTGGTGCTGCTCGGCGCCGACCGGCTGCGGGCGACCGCCGACCTGCGGCCGCCCAGGCGACCCGGGGTGGTGCTGGTGAGCAGCGGTCCGGTCGACCAGGCGCTGCTTCGACCCGCCCTGGACCTCGGGGTCGGCGAGGTGGCCGAGCTGCCGTCGGCCGGGGCGTGGCTGGCGACCGCGCTGGCCGACCTCGAGCACGCGACGGCTGACGGGCGGGTGGTCGGGGTGCTCGGTGGTGCCGGCGGTGCAGGGGCCACCACGTTCGCCGCGGCCCTCGGGCAGGTCGCCTCGCGCCACGACGCCACGCTGGTCGTGGACGCCGACGCGTGGGGGCCGGGGGTCGACCGGGTCCTCGGGCTCGAGCACGTCGACGGCGTGGGGTGGGAGCAGCTGGCCGGCTCGCACGGACGGTTGGCCGCCCGCGACCTGAGGGAGGGGGTGCCACGGCGCGGACGGCTCGGGGTGCTCACCTGGCGACAGGCCGCGGTGCCGCACCTGCCGGGCGCGGAGCAGGTCGCCGAGGTGCTGGCCGCGGCACGACGGGGCCACGACGTCGTGGTCGTCGACCTGCCGCGGCTCGGCG
>NZ_LUPI01000084.1:7835-9400 GCF_001627265.1 Nocardioides sp. REDSEA-S30_B4
CACCTCGCGGACTCGGCGGCGCCGCTGAGCCCGCACGCGGTCGCCGAGGCGCTGCGCGGTGCCGGGCCGGTCGGTCACGACACCGTCCTCGCCGTGCACGCGCGATTGGTGCGCGACGTGGACGGCGCCGGGCCGCTGCAGGCGCTCCTGGCTCTCCCCGGGGTGACCGACGTGCTGGTCAACGGCGCCAGCGGTGTCTTCCTCGACCGCGGCCACGGCCTGGAGCCGGCGGACGTCCACCTGCCCGACGAGGAGTCGGTGCGCCGGCTCGCCCAGCGGCTCGCCTCGCTGGGCGGGCGTCGTCTCGACGACGCCTCCCCGTACGTGGACCTGCGGCTGCCCGACGGCACGCGGCTCCACGCGGTCCTGGCGCCGGTCGCCCGCCCCGGCACCGCCATCTCGCTGCGGCTCCCGCCGCGGCGCCCGTTCACGCTGCCCGACCTGCTCGCGGCCGGGCACGCCCCGCCCCAGGTGGGGCGGCTGCTGGAGGCGCTGGTCGCCTCGCGGGCGGCGTTCCTCATCACCGGCGGCACCGGCACCGGCAAGACCACGGTCCTCGCGACCCTGCTCGGGCTGGTCCCGCCGACCGAGCGGATCGTGGTCGTCGAGGACGCCGCCGAGCTCGCTCCGGCGCACCCGCACGTCGTCTCGCTCGAGGCCCGCCCCGCCAACCTCGAGGGGTCCGGGGCGCTGCCGCTGCACACCCTGGTCCGCCAGGCCCTGCGGATGCGACCGGACCGGATCGTCGTCGGCGAGGTGCGCGGCGCGGAGGTGGTCGAGCTGCTCGCCGCCCGGCGTCCCGACGGCACCGTCTCGATGCTCACCGCCGCGCGGATCCAGGACGGCCGGGTGGTCGACGGCCCCGGCGCGGACCGACTGGCCGACGTGCTGGGTCGGGCATGAGCCCCCTGGCCGCACCGGCGCTCGGCGCGGCGCTGGGCGCGGGGCTGCCCGCGGGGCTGCTCCCGGGACTGCCTGCGGGGCTGCTCGAGGGGGTGCTCGCGGGTCTGCTGACCGCTGTCGCGGCGGCGCTGCTGGTCCCCGCCGTCCCGCGAGCACGGTCGGACCGACCGTCCTGGGGAGCCCTCGTCGCCGGTGCCGGGGGCTGCCTCGGCGTCGTGCTGGCGCTGTCTCCGTCCGCCGGTGCACTGGTCGCCCCGGTGGTCGTGGGGCCCGTGCTGCTGGGCCTGCTGGCGCTCGGGGTCCGGTGGCTCGTGCTTGCGCGGCGACAGCTGCTCACCGCCCGCGACACCGCGGCCAGGGTCCGCGAGTGCTGCGAGTCCCTCGCCGAGGAGCTCGCCGCCGGCTCCGGGCCCGACCGGGCCCTGGCGCGGGCCGCCCGGGACTGGCCGTCGCTGGGACCCGTGCTGGCCGCCCACCGGGTCGGGCTCGACGTGCCCGGCGCCTGGCGCGTCGCCGCCCTGGCCCCCGGCGCGGACGGGCTGCGGCTGGTCGGCGCCGCCTGGCAGGTCTCCGGCCGCACCGGCCAGGGTCTGGCCGCCGCCCTCGCCCGGGTCGCCGACGACCTCCGAGCCGGCGAGTCCAGCCGCCGGGGCGTCGCCTCC
>NZ_LUPI01000085.1:0-11917 GCF_001627265.1 Nocardioides sp. REDSEA-S30_B4
AGCTCGAGGAGGACCTCGACGCGGCCCTGCGGCCGCGCCCGCCGGTGTCCCCGGCCGAGCGCGCGATGCGGGCGCTGGTCGGCACCGCGGCGCGCGTGCGCGAGCGCGGCGTCGCGGGGATGCTCAGCTCCTCGCTGGACGACCTCGCCGCGTGGGCGTCCGACGAGCAGTCCGACGTCCTCCAGGTGGCCGCACCCGACGGCACGGTGACCCTCCTGTTCTCCGACATCGAGGACTCCACCGCCCTCAACGACCGCCTCGGCGACAAGGCCTGGGTCCGGGTCCTCGCCGCGCACGACGCCCTCGTGCGGGCGATGGTCGACAAGCGACGGGGACGAGTCGTGAAGACCGCCGGCGACAGCTTCATGGTGGCCTTCCGTGACCCGGTCGCCGCTGTGCTCGCCGCCCGGGGGATCCAACGGGCCCTGGCGCGCACCCTCGACCCGCGGCTGCGGCTGACGCCCGTGCGGGTGAGGATCGGCGTGCACACCGGGACCGTGATCAGCCGCGACGGCGACTACTTCGGGCGCAACGTGTCGATGGCGGCCCGGGTCGCCGCGCTGGCCGACGGTGGTGAGGTGCTGGTGACGCAGGCGGTCCGGGACGAGACGTCGGAGTCCGGCGACCGACGGATGAGGTTCGAGGAGGCGGGCACCGTGGAGCTCAAGGGCCTCCCCGGCGAGCACGACCTGTGGAGACTGGTGGTGGAGACGTGACCGGCCCCCTGGGACGACCGACCGCCTGCCCGTGCGGGTCGACGGCGTCGTACGACTCCTGCTGCGGGGCGCTGCACCGCGGCGCCCGGCAGGCCGAGACCGCCGTCGAGCTGATGCGCAGCCGCTACTCGGCGTTCGTGCTCGGGGAGGTCGACCACCTCTTCCGCACCTGGCATCCGCGCACCCGGCCCGCCGGGCTGGTCGAGGACGGGCTGGACACCGGTCGCACCTGGACCGGGCTCGAGGTGCTCGACCACGGCGAGGACTGGGTGGAGTTCGACGCGCACTACACCGTGGGCGGCGTGCCCGGCGTGCAGCACGAGCGCAGCAGGTTCGAGCGCCGCGCCGGCCGCTGGGTGTACGTCGAGGCGCTGGACTGATCGCTGGACTGATCACCGGACTGATCACCGGACTGACGGCTGAGGTCCCCTGCCGCGGGGACCTTCGTCCCTCCTGCTGGACCCGCTGCTAGCGGAGCATGGACGAAGGCCCTGAACCGGGCCCAGACCCAGGAAGTTGGCGATCGTGCTCGAATCCGTGGAGCTCTCGCTCTCCGAGGCGGAGACGCTGCTGCGATCCGGTGTGACCGGACGCGTGGCCGTCTCCACCCCCAAGGGACCCCACATCCTGCCGGTGAACTACTCGGTCGTGGGTGACCACGTGGTCTTCCGCACCTCGCCGTACTCCATCCTCGGCACGCACGCCCACCGCACGACCGTGGCGTTCGAGACCGACACCTTCGACCACGAGCGCCAACGTGGCTGGAGCGTGCTGGTGCGCGGCCGGGCCGAGGTCATCAGCGACGCCGCGATGCTGGAGTCCATCCACCGCATCTGGCCGCCCCGCCCGTGGGCCGCGGGGCAGCGCAACCTGCACATCGGTGTCCGCCTGGAGGAGGTCACCGGGCGACGACTCGGGACCGGCTGGGACCCGGTGCGCGAGGCGACGGTCCGACGGATCGTGTGAAGCGTGTCGCAGACTGGGGTCGTGCCCTTCCGTCGCCCTGAGCTCTCCGACTCCGCGCAGGCGCTGCTCGACGCCGTCGTCGCCATCTCCAGCGACCTCGACCTCGGGAGCGTGCTCACCCGGATCGTCGAGGCCGCCTGCCAGCTGACCGACGCGCAGTACGGCGCGGTGGGCGTCATCGGCGCCGACGGCAACCTCGCGGAGTTCATCACCCACGGCCTCGACCCGCACGAGCGCGAGCGGATCGGCTCCCCGCCGCACGGCCGCGGCATCCTGCGGCTGCTCATCGACCACCCCGAGCCGCTGCGTCTGGAGGACCTCTCCCGACACCCGGAGAGCTACGGCTTCCCGCCGAACCACCCGCCGATGCGCTCCTTCCTCGGGGTACCGGTGCGCATCCGGGGCACCGTCTTCGGCAACCTCTACCTGACCGAGAAGGCGCAGGGGCAGTTCGACGAGGAGGACACCCGGCTGGTGGAGGCGCTGGCCTCCGCGGCCGGCTTCGTCATCGAGAACGCGCGTGCCTACACCCTCAGCGAGCGCCGCCGACAGTGGCTGCAGGCGACCGCCGACCTCGTCGAGGACCTGCAGCCGCCCCTGGACACCGGGGTGGCACTGCAGCGGATCACCCACTCCGCGCTCTCGGTCGCGCGCGCCCGGTGCACCGCCGTCGTGCGGACGGCCGGTGACCCGGTGGCCGCCGCGGACGCGGCCGTCCTCGCCGCCTCCGGCGGGGACGTCGACTCGCTGCGGGCACAGGTGGCGGCACTGCTCGAGGGACTCGACGGGGCGGTGCACGAGCCGGTCGACGTGGAGACCGGTGAGATCCGCGCGCTGCTGGTGCCGCTGCGCGCGCACCTGACCGACCCGACCGCGCTCATCACCTTCTTCGGCGACGAGCACAACGCGCTGGAGATCGAGGAGCGCGAGCTGTTGATCTCCTTCGCCGACCAGGCCGCGTTGGCGCTCGACCGCGCCCAGGCCGTGGCCGACCGGGCCGAGCTCGCCGTCATCTCCGACCGTGAGCGGATCGCCCGCGACCTGCACGACACCGTCATCCAGCGGCTCTTCGCCACCGGCCTCACGCTGCAGGCGGTGGCCTCCGGGGTGTCCGACCCGGCCGTGGCGGGCCGGGTCGCACGGGCCGTGGACGACCTCGACCAGGTCGTGCGCGACATCCGCGGCACCATCTTCGAGCTGCGGCACACCGGTGGGGAGTCGCTGCAGGCGCAGGTGCGCAGCCTGGTGAGGGAGTACGCGCGGTTCCTCGGCTGGGCGCCGGTCGTGCGGATCGAGGGACCGGTCGACACCGCGGTGCCCCCGGAGGTGGCCGAGCACTTCGTGCCGGTGCTGCGCGAGGCGCTGTCCAACCTCTCCCGCCACGCCGAGGCCCGGGCGGCCTGGGTGCGGGTCGCGATCGAGGACGGCGAGCTGGTGCTGGAGGTCTCCGACGACGGGGTCGGGCCCACCGAGGGCGCCTCGCACAGCGGCCTGCGCAACGCCCGTGGCCGGGCCGCCGGGCTCGGCGGCACCTCGGCGTTGACCCGCCGCGACGGCGGGGGCTCGGTGTTCAGCTGGCGGGTGCCGGTCTGAGGTCCTCCCGTCGACGCGGCGCACCCGTCCGGACGGTCTCGCCGGTCTCGGCCGTGCGCGGGTGACGGTTGGGCCGTGCGCGAGTGACGGTTCGGCCGTGCGCGGGTGACGGGTCGGCGGTGGGTCAGCGGGGGCGGCCGTCGGGGCCGAGCAGCTTGCTGGCCAGCACCGCGGCCTGGGTGCGGCGCTCGAGGCCGAGCTTGGCCAGGATGCTGGAGACGTAGTTCTTGACCGTCTTCTCGGCCAGGAACATCCGCTCCCCGATCTGACGGTTCGTCAGCCCCTCGGCGATGAGCGCGAGCAGCTTCAGCTCCTGCTCGGTGAGGTCGGCGAGCTCGGGCGCGGTGGCCGGGCCGTTGCGGACCCGCTCGAGCACCCGGGCGGTCAGCGCCGGGTCGATGAGGGAGTTGCCCTCCGCGACCTGGCGGATCGCGGCGACCAGGTCCAGGCCCTTGACGTCCTTGAGGACGTAGCCCGACGCACCGGCCATGATCGCGGCGAACAGCGCCTCGTCGTCGTCGTAGGAGGTGAGGATCAGCGCCCGGATCGTGGGGTCGACCCCACGCACCGTGCGGCACACCTCGATGCCCGAGCCGTCGGGCAGCCGGGCGTCGAGCACCGCCACGTCCGGGTGCAGCGCAGGGATGCGGGCGGTGGCCTCGGCGGCGGTGCCGGCCTCCCCCACCACCTCGATCGACCCCGTGCTCTCGAGCAGGGCCCGCAGTCCCTGACGCACGACCTCGTGGTCGTCGAGGAGGAACACCTTGATCAGGCGATCGGCGCTCTCGGGCATGCGGCGGCTCCTTCGGAGGACGGGGGCTCTGCCGACATCTCTACCACCTGATCGACCAGGTCGAGCCCGACCGTGCCGTGCGAGATCCACAGCACGCTGCGATCACCGTCCCCGAGCACCTCCTCGGCCAGGTCGGCCGCGGTCGCCTCGTCGAGGTGCGCGGTCGGTTCGTCGAGCACCAGCACCCGCTGGTCGGCCAGCAGCGAGCGGGCGATCGCGAGCCGAGCCCGCTCCCCTCCGGACACCCCGGCGTGCCCCTCGCCGACCCACGTGCCGAGCCCGTCGGGCAGGGAGTCCAGCCACTCCCCCAGCCGGGCCTGGCGCAGGGCCTCGGCCACGTCGGCGTCGCTCGCGGTCGGCCGGGCCAGCCGGACGTTCTCGACCACGGTGGTGCTGAACAGGTGCGGGTCGTCGTCGACCAGGCCGACGCAGCGTCGTACGTCGTCGGCGGGCTGGGCCACCAGCGGCACCGACCCCAGGGCGACCGTGCCGGCCGCCGGGTCGAGGAAACGCAGCAGCAGCGCGGCGACCGTGCTCTTGCCGCAGCCGCTGGGCCCGACCAGCGCGACGCGACCGCCCTCGGGAAGGCGCAGACCCAGGCCGGTGAACGCCGGGCGCGGCCCCCACCCGGCGGCGGCGTCGACGAGGTCGACCCGGGTGCCCGTCGGGGTCTGCGGGTCGTGCGGGTCGGTCGTGGCGGGGGCCCGGTCCAGCAGCTCGTCGACCCGGGCGCGGGCCGCATCGGTGCGGGCCGAGAGGGCACCGGCGTCGACGAGGGGCAGCACGAGGTCGGCCAGGGCGAGCGGCACCAGGACCAGCAGCGCCAGGACCGGCTCGCTCACCGGCGTACCCGGGAGCAGCAGGGCCACCGCGGCCACCGCGAGGCCGGTGACGGCCAGCACAAGCGCGCGGGCGGCCCCCTGCCAGCGTGCGGAGCGCCGCACCTGCCGGCCGAGGTCGTCGCTGACCTCGCCGACGGTGTCGACGGCGCGCGCCGTGGCCTGCCACATGGTGAGCTCCTCGGCGAGGGCGGTGGTCGCCACCACCCGGTCGGCCAGCAGGGCCCGGAGCGCGACCTGGGCGCGCTCGGCGCGGGTGGCGCCGCTGCGCGCCAGGAGGTACGCCGCGGCAGCGCCGGCCGCGACTACGGCGACCCCGAGCGCCGCGCGGGGCTCCCAGGCCGCGGTCACGACTGCGGCCACGGCCAGGGCCGCCGCCGCCGACCGCACCGGCATCCGCACCCGCAGCGCCGCGTCGAGCTCGGCGTCCACGTCGTCGACGAGCGAGGCGAGCAGGTCGCCCCGGCGGCGACCGGTGCGTCCGGGCACCAGTGGGACCAGCGCCTCGTAGACCTCCACGCGGCGCCGGGCGAGCATCCCCAGCACGGTGTTGTGGGAGCGCAGCCGTTCGGCGTAGCGCAGCACCGGCCGCGCCAGGCCGAAGGCCCGCACGCCCACGATCGCGACCATCAGCGTCAGCACCGGCGGGTGGGTGGAGGCCTGCACGATCAGCCAGCCAGCCGTCGCGGTCAGGGCCACCCCGGACAGGCTCGCCAGGGTCCCGAGCACCGTGGCCAGCCCGAGCCCGGTCGGCCGCGGGGCGCTGCGCTCGGAGTCGTGCCCCTGAGCGGGCGCCATGTCGCCCGCTGGGGGGCACGACTCCCGCGGCGGGCGCGGCATGTGCGACGCCACCGGCCGAGCCAGCCGGACCTCTCGGTCGGCGACGGCGACGAGCGCGGGGTCGTGGGCGACGACGACCACTGCCCGGGTGCGACCGAGCGCGACGAGGGTGTCGGCGACGACCTGCGTGGTGACGGGGTCGAGGTGGGCCGTGGGCTCGTCCAGCAGCACCCACGGCCGGTCGGACACGACGGCGCCGGCCAGCGCGAGGCGCGCACGTTCGCCGGCGGACAGCCCGGCACCGTCCTCCCCCACCGGGGTGCCCAGGCCCTCCGGCAGCGCCCGCACGCGCTCGGCGAGCGCGACCTGGGACAACGCCTCCCAGAGCTCCTCGTCCGCGGCGTCGGGTCGGCCGAGGCGCAGGTTGTCGGCGACCGTCCCGTCGACGAACCCGGGGCGCTGCGGCAGCCAGGCGATGTCCTCCTGGGGCGGTCCAGTGACACGGCCCGACGTCGGCTCGAGCAGCCCGGCCAGGACCGCCAGCAGGGTCGACTTCCCGCAGCCGGACGGGCCGGTCAGGGCCGTCACGCCGCGCGGCGCGATCGTCAGCGACAGGTCCTGCAGCACGGGCACCGTGCGGCCGGGGCGCAGGACGGTGAGGTCGGTGACGGTGAGGGGCTGGTGAGGCGGGTGGTTCGCGGGGTGGTCTCGACGCCCGCTCGTCGCTGGCGCTCCTCGCTGCTCGACCACCGGGGCGTCCTCGAGCAGCTCGCTGACCCGCTCGACGACGGCGACCCCTTCCGCGGCGGCGTGGAACTCCGCGCCGACACGGCGCAGCGGCCAGTACGCCTCGGGGGCCAGCAGGAGCACCACGAGCGCGGTCCGCAGGTCGAGGCCACCCTCGGCGAGCCGGAGGCCGACGGTCACCGCCACGAGGGCGACCGACAGGGTCGCGACCAGCTCGAGCACGCCCGAGGACAGGAACGCCACCCGCAGGGTCTCCAGGGTGCGGCGACGGTAGGCGTCGGTGATCGCGGCGATCCGCGCCGACTGGGCCTGCGCGCGCCGGAAGGCCACCAGCGTCGGCAGCCCCCGCACCACGTCGAGGAAGTGCCCCGACAGCGACGACAGCGCCCGCCACTGGCGCTCCGCGCGGTCGCGGGTCGCCAGGCCGACCAGCGCACCGAAGACCGGCACCAGCGGCAGTGTGCACACCACGATCAGCGCGGCCAGCAGGTCCTGCGAGGCGATGGCCAGCACGGTGAGCACCGGCAGCACCATCGCGAGGACGAGCGCGGGGACGTAGCGGGTGAGGTACGGCTCGAGCGCGGTCACGCCCCGGGTCACCAGCACCGCGTCGGCACTGGTGGACCCACCGGGGCGGCTGAGCACGGAACCCGCCACCCTGCGTCGTACGACGGAGGCGACCGTGGCCGCGGCGCGGGCCGCGGCCGCGTCACCTGTCCAGCCGACCAGGCCGCGGCCGAGCAGCACGGCCACCACGGCGACCGCCCACCCCAGCGCGAGGCGACCTTCCACGGCCGCGACGACCAGGCCGGTGATCGCGAAGGCCTGGGCGATGACGAGCAGCGCTCCGAGGAGCCCGGTGCCGAGCACGACGGCCAGCGGCCGCCGGGCCGGGGCGAGCAGACGACGCAGGCGCGGGTCGGAGGGGCGCACTCAGCGGCTCCCCGCCGGCTGGTCCCCCCCGGACTCCCCGGCCAGCACGGCCTCGGGGATGTGGTGGACGCTGATCCGCTTGCGGAAGACCCAGTAGGTCCAGCCCTGGTAGACCAGCACGATCGGGGTGAAGACGACCGCGACCCCGGTCATGATCTTGAGCGTGTAGGCGGTGGCCGCCGCGTTGGTGGTGGTCAGCGAGGTGCCGTCGGCCAGCGAGGTCGGCATGACGTCGGGGAAGAGCGCCGCGAAGAGGCCGGCGACGGCCAGCGCGATGGTGACGAAGGTGCCGACGAACGCCCATCCCTCGCGGGCGGAGCCGGCCGCCGCGACGCCGGCCAGCAGCGCGAGCGCCGCGAGCACGAAGAGCACGCCCGAGGCGACCGAGCCGGTGTCCACCTGGGTCCACACCAGGAACACCACGGCCACCAGGGCGGCGGCCAGGCCGGAGCGGGTGGCCAGCGACCGGGCCTCGCGACGGATCGGGCCGTCGGTCTTGAGGGCGACGTACATCGCGCCGTGGGTGAGGAAGAGCAGCAGCGTGGTGAGCCCGCCCAGCAGCGCGTAGGGGTTGAGCAGGTTGAAGAAGCCGCCGACGTACTCCAGGTCGGCGTCGATCGGCACGCCGCGCACGATGTTGCCGAAGGCCACGCCCCACAGGACCGCGGGGAGCAGCGAGCCCCAGAAGATCGCGAGGTCCCAGCGGGCCCGCCAGGTGGCGTCGTCGCGCTTCGCGCGGTACTCGAAGGCGACCCCGCGCACGATCAGCGCCACGAGGATCAGCAGCAGCGGCAGGTAGAACCCGCTGAACAGCGTGGCGTACCACTCGGGGAACGCCGCGAAGGTCGCGCCGCCCGCCACCAGCACCCAGACCTCGTTGCCGTCCCAGACGGGCCCGATGGTGTTGATGAGCACGCGCCGCTCGCGCTCCTCGCGCCCCAGGACCGGCAGCAGCATCCCGACGCCGAAGTCGAAGCCCTCGAGGGCGAAGTAGCCGACCCACAGGACGGCGATCAGGCAGAACCAGACGGTGGTGAGCTCCATGTCGTCGTCTCCTCAGTACGCGAAGGCCAGCGGCCGGTCGGGGTCGTTGTCGTCGTCGCGCAGCTGCGGCTCGACGTAGGGGTCGGCGCCCTTGGCGATGTAGGTGAGCATCAGCTTCAGCTCCACGGCGGCCAGCACGCCGTAGAGCGCGGTCAGCACGACCAGCGAGGTCAGCACCTCGCCCGTGGTCGTGCCCGGCGAGACGCCCTGCTCGGTCGTCATCAGTCCGAACACGACCCACGGCTGCCGGCCGATCTCGGTGAAGATCCAGCCGAAGCTGTTGGCGAACAGCGGCATCAACGGCAGCCCCACGGCCACCCAGGTCCAACGGGCGCCGGTCGGTGCGCGGCCGCGTCGGGTCGCCCAGAGGACGGCCAGCCCGCCGGCCATCCCGGCGAAGCCGAGGCCCATCATGAAGCGGAAGCTCCAGTAGGTCAGCGGGATGTAGGGCGTGTAGTCGCCGGCGGTGTAGTAGGTGGCGCCGGGGTCCTGGCCGTAGGTCTCGATGTACTGCTCGCGCAGCGGGTTGATGCCCTCGACCCGGCCGTCGAGCTCGCCGGTGGCGAGGAAGGAGAGGAGGTTCGGGATGGTGACGGAGAACTTCTCCGTGGTCCCGTCCGGGGTCCCGATCGTGAAGACCGAGAACGCCGCCGGCTCCTCGGTCTCGTAGAGCGCCTCGGCGGCCGCCATCTTCATCGGCTGCACCTCGGTCATCACCTTGCCCTGGACGTCGCCGCTGACGACGACGCCGAGCCCGGCGACCAGCAGGACCCAGGCACCGACCCGGGCACCGGAGCGGTACATCGAGCGGTCCTCGGAGCCCTGCTGCCCCCGTCCGCGCACCAGGTGCCACAGCGCGACGCCGGCCACGAACGCGCCGGCGGTCATGTACGCCGCCAGGATCACGTGGGGGAACGTCACCAGCTGCACCTTGTTGGTCAGCACCGCCACGAAGTCGGTGAGCTCCGCGCGCCCGGTCTCGGCGTTGTAGTCGTAGCCGACGGGGTTCTGCATGAAGGAGTTGGCCGCGAGGATGAAGTACGCCGAGAACAGCGTCCCGAGGTGCACCAGCCACATGCACGAGGCGTGCAGCGCACGGGGCAGCCGGTCCCAGCCGAAGATCCACAGGCCGAGGAAGGTCGACTCCAGGAAGAACGCCAGCAGCCCCTCGACCGCCAGCGGCGCCCCGAAGACGTCGCCGACGAAGCGGGAGTAGTCCGACCAGTTCATGCCGAACTGGAACTCCTGGACGATCCCGGTGACGACACCGAGGGCGAAGTTGATGAGGAAGAGCTTCCCCAGGAACTTCGTCATGCGCAGCCACTGCTCGTTGCCGGTGCGCAACCAGGCGGTCTGGTAGCCGGCCACGAGGGCGGACAGGCCGATCGTGATCGGCACGAACAGGAAGTGATAGACCGTCGTGATGGCGAACTGCCACCGCGCGATGTCGAGGGCTTCGAGATCCACGGCCCTCACTCTGGCGCCGGCGGCCCCTCTCCCGTCACGGGCGTAGGTACCCCTCTTCGCGGACCCTGGCCCCCAGCCTGCGGGACCTAGGTCCCCCGGGCTTGACGCCGAGCCGGCGTATCAATACGCCGGTTCGATCCCCTGACGCCGGTCGAGGTGCTAGCGCAGCGAGCCCCGAGACCACCTCCTACCGCCGGTCGAGATGCGAGCGCAGCGAGCCTCGAGACCTAGTCCCCTCAGCGGGTCAGCAGCACCGACGACCCGTGTCCGAAGAGCCCCTGGTTGGCGGTGATGCCGACCCGGGCGCCCTCGACCTGCCGCTCGCCCGCCTGGCCGCGCAGCTGCCAGGTGAGCTCGCAGACCTGCGCGAGCGCCTGGGCGGGCACGGCCTCGCCGAAGCACGCCAGGCCGCCGGAAGGGTTGACCGGGATGCGCCCGCCGATGGTGGTGTCGCCGGCACGCAGGAGGGACTCGGCCTCTCCCTCCTTGCACAGGCCGAGGTCCTCCATCCAGTCCAGCTCCAGCGCCGTCGACAGGTCGTAGACCTCCGCGACGTCGACGTCCTCGGGGCCGATCCCCGCCTCGTCGTACGCCGCCGCGCCGATCGACTGCTTGAAGGTCCGATCGCCCGGGGTGCCGGCGTCGGTGGAGAGCATCGGCATGTCGAGCACGGCGTTGGGGAAGGTCGGGGTGACCGTCGAGACGGCCGCGACCCGGACCGCGTCGGAGAGCCCGATCCGCTGGGCGTAGTCCTCCGAGACGAGGATGACCGCCGCCGCACCGTCGGAGGTGGCGCAGATGTCGAGCAGGTGCAGCGGGTCGGAGACCACCGCGCTGCCGAGGACGTCCTCGACGGCGACCTCCTTGCGGTAGCGCGCGTAGGGGTTCGACAGCCCGTGGCGGGCGTTCTTGACCTTGACCTGCGCGAAGTCCTCCGAGGTGGCGCCGTAGAGGTCCATCCGGCGGCGGGCGTACATCGCGAAGTACGCCGGGTTCGTCATGCCGAGCAGCCGGAACCGCAGCCAGTCCGGGTCCTCCCAGCGCTCGCCGGCGTTGGGGGCCAGGAAGCCCTTGGGGGTGGTGTCGGCGCCGACGACCAGCGCCACGTCGCTCATGCCGGCCAGGATGCGCGCCCGTGCGGTGTCGAGTGCCTGGGCGCCGGTCGCGCAGGCGGCGTAGGAGGTGGCGATGCGGGCGCCGTTCCAGCCCAGCGCCTGGGCGAAGGTCGAGCCGGCGACGTAGCCGGCGTAGCCGTTGCGGACCGTCTCGCCGCCGACCACGAGGTCGACGTCGGTCCACGGGATGCCGGCGTCCTTCAACGCCTCGCGGGCCGCGTGCACGCCGTACTGGACGAACGGGCGGCCCCACTTGCCCCAGGGGTGCATGCCGACCCCGGCGATCCGGACCTGGCTGGTGGATGCCTTCAGAGCGCTCACTGGTCGGCCTCCTCGCCGAGCTCGACGACGGGCTTCCAACGCCAGATGAGTCCCTCGCCGGCGTGCTCGGGCTCCACGACCAGCTCGACCTCGGCGCCCACGCGCAGGTCGGCGGTGCCGTAGCCCTGCGCGACCTGGCCGAGCACGACCATCCCCTCGGGCAGCTCGACGGCGGCCAACGCGAAGGGCGAGAACGGCTCGGGCGCCTGGTACGGCGCGGGCGGCTGGTACTGCGCGTCGGTGTAGGACCACACGGTCCCCCGCCGGCTCAGCGGCACGGACTCGAAGTCCTCCCCCTCGCACGCGGGGTTGCGGCAGAACCCGGCGGCCGCGGCGGTGGGCGGGAAGTAGGTCGTGGCGCACGACGTGCACCGCTCCCCCAGCAGGGTCGGCTGGTCCCCGAGCGTGAACCAACCCTCGATCGCCGGCGTGGCCGTCATGGGTCCTCCAGACGTGCGGAACTAGAACGTGTTCTCACACTAGCCGCACAGCCGGGATAGTCCGCACCAGATCTCACCCTGAGCTCGCTTGAGGTCAACCGGTCTAAGCAACTGGGTGGGGTCAGGCGGCCTCGGTGAGGAGCCTGTTGAGTCGTACGGCGGG
>NZ_LUPI01000086.1:0-8854 GCF_001627265.1 Nocardioides sp. REDSEA-S30_B4
CTGCTGGCCTGGGTCAGCGCCCGCACCGTCGAGGCCGCGGGCCTGCGCCTGCTGGCCACCATGCGCCCCGACGGCTCGCCCCGCGACTACTACGACCACCTCGACCCGCGGGACCCCGCCCGCCGCTGACCCTCCGCTGGCAGGGACCGGGGTCTCGTGGCTCGGCCGTGGCCGGCCTCGCACCTCGACCATCGGGATCGCCGGTTGAGGTGCGAGGAGCGCCAGCGACGAGCCTCGAAACCCCGCACGCCGACAGACGACCTCGGGGACGGACGCCGGCCCCGGCGCCTGCTCAGGCGCGGACGGCCAGGACCAGCGGCGAGACGGAGGCGGCGCCCGCGCGCAGGACGGCACGGGCGGCGAGCGTCGTGCTCCAGCCGGTGTCGACGAGGTCGTCGACGAGCAGCACCCGACGCCCCTCGAGCGCGCCCGGCTCCGTCTCCAGGCCGCACCGCCGCGACACCGCCGCGACCCGCTGCGCGGAGTTGGCCGCACCACGCCCCGGCGGCACGTCGGGGTCGAGGACGGCCCAGCGGCCGAGCAGCGGGACCTGGAGGTAGCGCGAGAGCCCGTCGGCCAGCGACCCCACGAGCTCGGGCCGGGACACCGACTCGATCTCGACGATCGCGTCGACGTCGGGTCGCCAGTCGCCGAGCACCTCGATGACCGCCTGGACCAGCGGGACGGGCACCGGGCCGTCCTCGGTGTCCTCGCGGAACAGCTCTCGCAGCGCCTGGCCGTAGCCGAGGTCGGTGAGCCGGGCGACCGCCCGCCCCTCCTGGGCCTGCTCGGAGACCCGCCCGCGCAGGTCGATGCCGAGCCGGTCGAGACCGGTCGGCCACATCTTGCGCGGCGGGAGGGGCACGCCGGGGCGCGCCAGCCGCTCCTGGGCCTGGCTCACGGCCTCGGCGGAGACGTGCGTGGGCAGGTCGAGCCCGCCGCAGTTGTCGCACCGGCCGCACTCGGTCGCCTCGGGGTCGTCGAGCTGGTCGCGCAGGAACCACATCCGGCACCGGTCGGTGCGCAGGTAGTCGAGCATCGCCTGCTGCTCGCGCTCGCGCGCCGCCCGCACCCGTTCGTAGCGCTCGGCGTCGTAGCTCCACGGGCGACCGGTGGACTCCCAGCCGCCCTTGACCCGGCGTACGGCGCCGTCGACGTCGAGGACCTTCAGCATCGTCTCGAGCCGGGTGCGGCTGAGCTCGACCCGGGTCTCCAGCGCGGCGGTGCTGAGCGGGCGGCCCTCCTCGGCGAGGACGGCGAGGGTCTCGCGGACCTGCTCCTCGCGGGGGAAGCCGAGGGAGGCGAAGTAGGCCCAGATGTCGCGGTCCTCCGGCGCGGGCAGCAGCACCACCGTGGCCGACTCGCTGCGGGCGTCGAGGCCGCGGCCGGCACGGCCGACCTGCTGGTAGTAGGCCACCGGCGAGCTGGGGGAGCCCAGGTTGACCACGAACCCGAGGCTGGCGTCGAAGCCCATGCCCAACGCGCTGGTCGCGACGAGCGCCTTGATGCGTCCCGCGGCGAGGTCGGCCTCGAGGGCCTGCCGCTCGGTGGTCTCGGTCTGACCGGAGTAGGCCGCGACGTCGTGGCCGCGGGAGCGGAGGTAGTCGGCGACCTCCTGGGTCGCGGCGACGGTCAGGCAGTAGACGATGCCGGAGCCCGGCTGCTCGGCGAGGTGGTCGGCGAGCCAGGCCAGCCGCTGGTCGGGGGTCTTGAGGTGGACCACGCCCAGGCGCAGCGACTCGCGGTCCAGCGTGCCGCGGAGGGTCAGCACGTCGCCACGCTCGATGGAGCCGAGCTGCTGGGCGACGTCGTCGGTCACGCGTGCGTTGGCGGTGGCGGTCGTGGCCAGGACGGGGATGCCGTCGGGCAGGTCGTCGAGAAGGGTGCGGATGCGGCGGTAGTCGGGGCGGAAGTCATGACCCCAGTCGGAGATGCAGTGCGCCTCGTCGACCACCAGCAGGCCGCAGGTGGCCGCCAGGCGGGGCAGCACCTCGTCGCGGAAGCCGGGGTTGTTGAGCCGCTCGGGGCTGACCAGCAGCACGTCGACCTCGCCGGCCGCGATCTGCTCGTGGATCGGCTCCCAGTCCTCGGCGTTGGTGGAGTTGATGGTCACCGCGCGGATGCCGGCGCGCTCGGCGGCGGCGATCTGGTTGCGCATGAGGGCCAGGAGCGGGCTGACGATGACCGTCGGGCCCGCGCCGGCGCCGCGCAGGAGCAGGGTGGCCACGAAGTAGACCGCCGACTTGCCCCAGCCGGTGCGCTGGACGACCAGGGCACGGCGGCGGTCGACGGCCAGCGCCTCGATCGCGCTCCACTGGTCCTCGCGCAGCCGCGCCTCCGGCTGCCCGTCGCGAGGCCCCACGAGGGCGCGCAGGTGGGCCTCTGCCGCCTCGCGAGCGGCGGCACGGTCGGTCAGCGCGGCGGTGGGACTCATGACCACGGTGTCTACCAGCCGCCCCCGACGCTGCGGTGATCTCCTCCACAGGGTGTTGATCTTTCACATACCCCGAGTACGGTCGGTGACGTACCGACGGTATGTCTTCCCTCCCCCACCTCGTCCGACCCAGGAGTCCCCATGGCACGCACCACCGAGCACCTCCTGCGCAGCGTCCCCGCCCTCGCCGACTGCTCCCCGCGGGAGCTGCGCCGGATGGCCGCGCTGATGGACGTCGTGTCGCTGCGCTCGGGCGCGACGCTGACCAGCGAGGGCGAGCTCGAGAACCAGGCCTTCCTGCTGGTCGAGGGCCAGGTCGCCGTCACCGTCGGCGAGGACCTCGTCGCCGTCCTCGGCCCCGGCGAGCTGGTCGGCGAGCTCGGCGTCATCGACCGGCGCCTCCCGCGCACCGCCACGGTCACCGCGATGACCCCGGTCACCGCCTGCGTGCTGACCCCGCGCGGGTTCGACTCCCTGCGTCGCGGCTTCCCCGCCGTCGCGGCACTCGTCGACCGCACGGTCGCGGCGCGCCAGGAGCGCCTCGCCGGCTGAGTCGCCCGCGCCGGGACGTCATACGTCCAGCGGAAGCGGACCTCCCGTCCGCATGACCTCCCGCCGCAGTCGCCTCACCAGATCCGGACGCGGTCCTCGGGGTCCAGCCACAGCCCGTCGCCGGGCGCGGTCTCGAAGACCTCGTGGAACTCGTCGAGGTTGCGCACGATGTTGGCGCGGAACTCCGCCGGGCTGTGCGGGTCGATCGTGAGGAACTGACGCGCCTGCTCCGCGCGGCGCTTGGTGCGCCACACGTGGCCCCAGTTGAGGAAGAGCCGGCGCCGCTCCTCGACGCTCGCCTCGCCACCGGTGGAGATCACGTACGCCTTGTGCGCGATGGTCAGGCCGCCGAGGTCGCCGATGTTCTCGCCGACCGTGAGCTGGCCGTTGACCCGCTCACCGGGCAGGTCGCGCGGCTCGAGGGCGTCGTACTGGGCGACGAGCTTCTTCGACTTCTCCTCGAAGGCCGCCTTGTCGTCGGGGGTCCACCAGTCGCGCAGGTTGCCCAGCGGGTCGAACTGCGCGCCCTGGTCGTCGAAGCCGTGGCCGATCTCGTGGCCGATGACCGCGCCGATGCCGCCGTAGTTCTCCGCCGGGTGGGCGTCGGGGGAGAAGAACGGCGGCTGCAGGATGCCGGCGGGGAAGCAGATCTCGTTGGTGCCGGGGTTGTAGTAGGCGTTCACGGTCTGCGGGAGCATGTGCCACTCGTCGCGGTCGACCGGCGAGCCGATCTTGCCCAGCTGGCGGTCGGTCTCGAACGCCGCCGACGCCGCGACGTTGCCCATCAGGTCGTCGGGGCGCACCTGGAGGCCGGAGTAGTCGCGAAAGGTGTCGGGGTAGCCGATCTTGGGGTTGAAGGTCTCGAGCTTCTCGTACGCCTTGGCCTTGGTGTCCTCGGTCATCCAGTCCAGGGCGCCGATCGACTCGCGGTAGGCGGCCAGCAGGTTGGCGACCAGCTCCTCCATCATCGCCTTGGACTGCGGCGGGAAGTGGCGGGCGACGTACTGCTTGCCGACGGCCTCGCCCAGCGCCCCCTCGACCAGGGCCACGCCGCGCTTCCATCGCGCGCGCAGCTCGGGGGTGCCGTTGAGGGTGCGGCCGTAGAAGTCGAAGTTGGTCTCGACGAGCTCGTCGGTGAGGTACGGCGCCGCCGACCGCAGCACGCGGACCAGCAGCCAGGGGCGCCACTGCTCGAGCGGCACCTCGGCGAGCACGCCGGCCAGGCCCTCGAAGAACGACGGCTGGCGGACGTTGACCTCGGCCAGCAGCTCCTCGGCGGACTTCGCGCCGCCGGAGAGGTTGGTGACGTAGACGTCGAGGTCGAAGGGGCCCACGAGCGTGCGCAGCTGCTCGAGGGTGTGCAGGTTGTAGGTCCGCTGGACGTCGCGGGTCTCCGCGCGCTCCCAGTGCCCCTTCGCGATCCGGGTGTCGATGTCGAGCACCGTGCGCGCGGCCGCGGCGGGGTCGCCGAGCCAGTCGGCGCCGGTGCCGCCGAGCTCGAGCAGCCGGGTGAGGTAGGCGAGGTACTTCTCGCGGGTCTCGGCGTGCTTGTCCTCGCGGTAGTAGGACTCGTCGGGCAGGCCGAGTCCGCCCTGGACGAAGTTCACGAGGTAGCGCTCGGAGTCCTTGTCGTCGTTGTCGACGTAGGAGCCGAAGACGCCGTGACTGCCGATGCGCTCGGACTCCCCGAGGAAGGCGGCCAGGTCGCGCAGGTCGCGCAGTCCACCGATCGCCTCGACCAGCGGCTGCACCGGAGTCAGGCCCAGGGCCGCGATCCGCTCGGTGTCCATGAAGGAGGTGTAGAGGTCGCCGATCTTGCGCGCCTCGTCGGCGGCGGAGGGATCGGCGGCGTCGGTGGGTCCGCCGGCGGCCAGCTCCTCGATGATCTCGCGCACGTGCTGCTCGGCGGCGTCGCTCAGCGCGACGAAGGGGCCCCAGCTCGAGCGGTCCGAGGGGATCTCGGTCTCCGCGAGCCAGCGGCCGTTGACGTGGCCGAAGAGGTCGTCCTGCGGCCGGACGGACAGGTCCATGCCCTCGCGGGCGTCGTCGAGGATGCTCACGTCCGCGACCCTAGCCGGGACTACCCCGCCGCAGCGTCCAGGGCCGCGCGCACCGACATCACGATCGTCTCCTCGTCGACACCGTCGCGGGCGGCGAGCTCGGCCACCAGTCGGCGTACGACGAGCATGACGCCGCCGATGAGCGGGCTGATGTCGAGCTCGAGCTCCTCGCTCTCCTCGTCCAGCAACAGCTCGATCGCGTCGATCTCCAGCAGGTGCTCGAAGACCAGCTCCATCGCCGCCTGCGCCCGGTCGGGGTCGTCGCCGCCGACGTCGGCCGCGACCACGGCGTCGAGCACGACGTGTCCGGCGCGGCGGACCTTCTCCTCCTCGGGGAGATCGGAGTCGTGCCCGTGGTCGTGGTCGTGCCCGTGGTGCTCGGCGTGCGGGTCGTTCATCGCACCCGCACCACGGACTTGCCGAGGGTGCGCCGCTCGTCCATGTCGACCAGTGCCCTGCCCAGCTCGTCGAAGGAGTACGTCGCGCCGATCGGCGGCTTCACGGCGCCGGCCTCGATCATCGGCAGCAGCGCCTCCCACTGCTGGTGGAGATAGCCCGGGCGCATCATCCCGTAGCCGCCCCAGCCCACGCCGCGCACGTCGATGTTGTTGAGCAGCAGCCGGTTGACCTTGACCTCGGGGATGCCCTCGCCGGCGGCGAAGCCGACCACGAGCAGCCGTCCGAGCGTGGCCAGGCAGCGCAGCGAGTCGGTGAAGACCGAGCCGCCGACCACGTCGACCACGACGTCGACGCCGCGGCCCTCGGTCAGGGCCATGACGGAGTCCTTGAAGCCGTCGAGCAGCACGGCCTCGTCGGCACCGGCGGCCTTGGCGTAGTCGCCCTTCTTCTGCGTCGAGCAGACCGCGATGACCGTGGCGCCCATGCCCTTGGCGACCTGGATGGTCGCGGTCCCCACCCCGCCGGCCGCACCGTGGACCAGGACCGTCTCGCCCTCGCGCAGCCCGGCGCGCGCGTTGAGCGCGAACTCGGCGGTGAGGTAGTTCATCGGCAGCGCGGCGCCCTCGTCGAAGGTCAGCGCGTCGGGGAGCCGGAACACCGAGTCGGTGCCGAACACCGCGAGCTCCGACGCCCCGCCGTACGGCGCCACGGCGGCGACCCGGTCACCGGCCGCCAGCCCGGACGACTCCGGCGCCGAGACGACGACGCCCGCGACGTCGACACCGAGGCTGAACGGCGGCTCGGGCTTGAGCTGGTACTCCCCCCGGGTCAGCAGCAGGTCGGGGAAGGACACCCCGATGCTGTGCACCTCGACCAGGACCTGGTCGGGACCGGGCTGGGGCTCGGGGACCTCACGCACCTGCAGGTGCTCGGGTCCGGTGGTCTCGACGACCTGCACGGCTCGCATGCGGCCCAACCTATCCCCCAGCGATCCGCGCGCCGGCTCCGAACGGCCGCGGCGTTCGTTCACGGTCAGCCCGGTCGGACGATCCGCGCCATCTCGAAGTGCATCGGGTCGGTGTAGCGCCAGTCGCCGCCCCAGGCGAAGCCCCACTTCTTGAAGATGGAGACCACCACGCGGTCCATCTCACCGACCGTCCCGCGCAGGTTCCCGGGCACATTGAGGTCCAGCGCGGTGCCGAAGGAGTGGTTGGACAGGCTGGTCGTGCCGGCGATGAAGCGGGGGTAGTAGCAACCGGCGTACTGCTCGCGCTTGATCTCGGCGGCCAGCCCGGCGGTCACGATCTCCTCCAGCGCGGCACGCAGCTGCGGGAAGATCGCGTTGTTGCACGTGACGCTGCCGAGGATCGGCACCGACTGGGTGCTGATGTGGGTGCGGACCCAGGCGGGGTCCGGGGCGATCCGCCCGCCGCCGATCGGGCGGTAGGTGAACACGCCGATCGCGTCGGACAGCGAGCCCACGACCTGCGCGGTCTGCACCGCGTCGGGGTCCAGGCCGTAGCGGGCGACGGCGTCGAGACGCTCGATCGAGGTGTCCTCGGGCAGCAGCTTCGCCAGCGGCTTCACCACCGCGTCGGGGGCGGTGAGGCCGGTCGAGATCAGCAGCGCGTTCCCGGGTGTCGCGCCCAGCGCCTCGCCCCACTTCTCGTTGACGACGGCGTCGACGGCGTTGGTGATCTGCGGTGCCTTCACCCCGAGGTGGATGGGCGGCACCTCACTGGTCAGCGCGACGAAGTCGTCGTCGTCGAGCGGCAGCCGCTTGGCCACGGCCTTGCCGACCGCCAGCTCGCCGGCGGCGACGCGGTCCCAGATCTCCTGGTTCTGCGGGAGCTCGCGGGGCGCGTAGCGGCGGTAGGTCGCCGGGTCGACGGCCGCGACGTCGAGGACACGGTTCTCGATGCTGACCTGGAGCAGGCTGAGCCGCTCGATCGCGGCCACGCCGTCGAGCGCCTCGATGGCAGCGATGGTGTCCTCGTCGATCGTCTCCTGGGTCTGCACCACGATGTCGGCGGTGCGGGGCAGGCTCTTGAAGCGGCCCGGCGCGTCGACGGCGTACGCCGGGTCCAGCCCGGGCTGGGCCGACTCCCCGGGGTCGGTGGCGGTGCCAGTCGCGCTGCTGCTGGTGCCCGAGGGCTCGGGCTCCTCAGCGACGGTGGTGTCGGCGCTGCAGCCGGCGAGCGCAGCGAGCATCGCTCCGGTCGTCAGGGCAGCGCAGAGCGCCGCCGCCGGCCTCGGTGCCGTCGCGGCGGTGGATCGCGGTCGCCGCAGTCGCACGTCCCCTCCTGCCATCCAGAGTAGGGCCCGGCGACGAACCTCACAGGTGATCCCAGCACCTGCCCTCCCCCGCACACCCAGCCACGCGCCTAGGCTGGCCCGGTGAGCGCCACGACGACGACCCGCCTGGTCGAGCACGTCCAGCGCCTCGGCGAGGAGCACCCGCCGCTGCGGCTGGAGGACGTGGACTTCACCGTGCGGGACCCGCGGACCCTCGAGCAGCGCTTCGGCCACGTCCTGGACTACATGGCGCGCGTCGAGCTCGAGGTCGACCGCAACGTCCTGGAGCTGACCACGATGCTGCCCGACCCGCCCGAGGTCGACGTGTTCTTCTACCGCGACGTCTGGCAGCCGCAGGAGACCCAGCACGGCCGCATCCTCGACGAGCTCCAGGTGCGGCTCGGTCGCGCGCACGCCGACGCCGACCTCGACTCGATCGGCACCAAGCTCAAGGTCCTCGGGGCCCTGGCGCACATCGGCGCCTTCCAGGACGTCGTCCGGATGCTCTACTACGTCACCGGCATGGCCACCGAGCGCTCGGCGGTGCTGGCCTACAACCTGCTGCACGACGGTGTCCGCGAGCTGGGCGAGACCGCCGTCGCCGACACCGTCATCGCCCCCATCAAGCGCCAGGAGCCGGGCCACTACGCCTTCTACCAGCTCTCCGCGCGCGGCCTGTGGGGCGAGCTGGCGCCCTGGCAGAAGTGGCTGGTGCGCCTGATGCGCCGCCTCTCCTTCTCCCCCGTCGGCGCCAACAACCCCGAGCAGCTCGCCGACTTCGGCGACGTCATGCGCACCCTGCACATCGACGAGGACTCCGACTTCGCCGCCCAGATCGCCCGGGTCGAGATGGAGCTGCTCTGGGCCCGCGACAGGGGGCTGCCGGTCCCGCCGTACGTCACCGCCGCCTTCCGCGAGGCGCTCGAGCTCGCACGGGCCCGGTCCGCGGCCTGAGGTAGGAAAGGTTCATCGGCCGGCCGACAGACCCTGCCACTGGCCGATGGGACTTCATCGTCCCCCTGTCTGCCAGTCTGCGTGTGAGTCAGTCGCTCTGATCTAGGAGTGATCGACTTGCCCATCGAAGGTGTCTACAGCGTCGAGGAACGACGCGCGT
>NZ_LUPI01000087.1:0-41534 GCF_001627265.1 Nocardioides sp. REDSEA-S30_B4
GTCGTCGAGCACGACTCGGTCGCCGACGCCGAGCTGCTCGCCCGCGAGCTCGGGGCCCGGGTGATCGAGGAGATCAACCACACCTGAGCTCCGGCGAGCGCGCCGACGCCGCGGCTCACCGGCCGCCCGTCAGACTCGGACCCAGCACGCCCCAGCGATCACCACCAGCCACCACCAGCCACCCACCACCAGCCACACCCGAGGTGAACCCCATGAGCCAGAACCCGTTCGACGCCCTCGGCGGCGGAGGTCTCGACATGAACGCCCTGCTCCAGCAGGCCCAGCAGATGCAGGAGCAGCTCACCCAGGCCCAGGCCCGCCTCGCCGACACCGTGGTCGAGGGCACCGTGGCCGGTGGTGCGGTGACGGTCAAGGTCAACGGCGTGGGCGAGCTGGTCGGGGTCGACATCCGGGCGGGCGGCTTCGACGGGTCCGACGCCGACGACCTGTCCGACCTCGGCGACATGATCGTGGCGGCGTACCGCGACGCGAAGTCCCAGGCCGACGCCGCCGCCGGCGAGGCCCTCGGCCCGCTGGCCGGCGGGCTGGGCGGCATGGGTGGCGGGCTGCCCGGGGGCACTCCGGGTCAGCTCGGCTTCTAGGGGCGGTCGGTGTACGAAGGCGTCGTCCAGGACCTCATCGACGAGCTCGGCCGGCTGCCGGGCGTGGGGCCCAAGAGCGCCCAGCGCATCGCGTTCCACCTGCTGCAGGCCGACCCCGTCGACGTACGCCGCCTCGCCGACGTGCTGATCGAGGTCAAGGCCAAGGTGCAGTTCTGCTCCACCTGCTTCAACGTCAGCGAGGACGAGCAGTGCCGGATCTGCCGCGACCCGCGGCGCGACCCCGGCGTGCTGTGCGTCGTCGAGGAGTACAAGGACGTCGTGGCCATCGAGCGCACCCGTGAGTACCGCGGCCGCTACCACGTCCTCGGCGGCGCGATCAGCCCCATCGACGGCATCGGGCCCGACCAGCTGCGGGTCCGTGAGCTGATGACCAGGCTCGCCGACGGAGCCGTCACCGAGGTCATCCTGGCCACGGATCCCAACCTCGAGGGTGAGGCGACGGCGACCTACCTCACGCGCATGCTGAAGGTCCTTGACTTGCGCGTGACGCGGTTGGCGAGTGGACTGCCGGTGGGCGGCGACCTCGAGTACGCCGACGAGGTCACCCTTGGCCGTGCGTTCGCAGGGAGGCGAGCAGCAGAATGACCAGCACCCAGAACACCCCCGCCGGGAGCAGCAGCGCCCCGGTCCTCGACGCCGAGACGCTCGCCTTCGCCGAGCAGATCTCCGACCAGGTCGCCAGCTTCCTGCTCGCCCTGCGCGCGATCGCCCAGGAGAACGACGCGGGTCGCGCCGTCTCGCTGCTGCTGCTCGAGATCAGCCAGGTGCTGCTCGCCGGCGCCCGCCTGGGCGCCCAGCGCGACTTCACCCCGCGCGAGGAGTACCAGCCCGACGTCGGCCCCGAACCCGACCTCGACGAGATGCGGATGCGGCTGGCCGGGATGCTCGACAACGTCGACACCTACAGCTTCGTCTTCGACCCCTACGTGCCCGAGGTCGTCGAGAGCCAGCTCTCCGACGACCTCGCCTCGATCGCCACCGACCTCGACACCGGCCTGCGGCACTACCGCAACGGCCACGTCACCGAGGCCCTGTGGTGGTGGCAGTTCTCCTACGTCTCCAACTGGGGCAACCTCGCCGGCGCTGCGCTCAACGCGCTGCTCTCGGTGGTCAGCCACGACCGCCTCGACGTCGAGGTCGACCTCGACTCCGACCAGGTCGTCGTCGCCGAGCAGATGCTCTCCGACCCGTCCTGAGGCCCTCCTCGCCCCACCTCGTCCACGGCTGAGCCTGGCGCGGGGCGGCACCCGGGCGCGCCGGTAGACTCGGCCACCGGCCGGGCGCACCCCGTGACGGGAGGTCGCGCCGCAGCACGTGGAGCAGTCGAGGGGACAGAGCAGTGGGCATTGTCGTGCAGAAGTACGGCGGGTCGTCGGTGGCGGACGCCGACGGCATCAAGCGGGTGGCCCAGCGCATCGTCAACACCGAGGTCGTCGTGGTCGTCTCGGCGATGGGCGACACCACCGACGACCTGCGCGACCTCGCCGAGCAGGTGACGCCGCTGCCGCCGCCGCGCGAGCTCGACATGCTGCTGACCGCCGGCGAGCGCATCTCGATGGCGCTGCTGGCCATGGCGGTCTCCTCGCTGGGCCACGAGGCGCAGTCGTTCACCGGCTCCCAGGCCGGTGTCATCACCGACTCGGTGCACGGCAAGGCCAAGATCATCGACATCACGCCGGGGCGCATCAAGAGCGCCATCGACGAGGGCCACGTCGCCATCGTCGCCGGCTTCCAGGGCGTCTCCCAGGACACCAAGGACGTCACCACGCTGGGCCGCGGCGCCTCCGACACCACCGCCGTCGCCCTGGCAGCCGCCCTGGGCGCCGACGTCTGCGAGATCTACACCGACGTCGCCGGCGTCTTCACCGCCGACCCGCGCATCGTGCCGGCCGCCCAGAAGCTCGACCGCGTCTCTCACGAGGAGATGCTGGAGATGGCCGCCTCCGGCGCCAAGATCCTCCACCTGCGCTGCGTCGAGTACGCGCGCCGCTACGACGTCCCGATCCACGTGCGCACCTCCTTCGACACCATCGAAGGCACCTGGATCCTCCCCGACACCGCAGACACCGAAGGAGACACCGTGGAGCAGGCGATCATCGCGGGCGTGGCCCACGACCGGTCCGAGGCCAAGATCACCGTGGTCGGCGTGCCCGACAAGGTCGGCGAGGCCGCCCGCATCTTCGAGGTGCTGGCCGGCTCCGAGGTCAACATCGACATGGTCGTGCAGAACGTCTCGGCCGCGGCCACGGCGCGCACCGACATCTCCTTCACCCTGCCGCGCGAGGACGGCCAGAACGCCATGGCGGCGCTGGCGAAGATCCAGGACGAGGTCGGCTACGACAAGCTGCTCTTCGACGACCGCGTCGGCAAGGTCTCGCTCATCGGCGCGGGCATGCGCAGCCACCCCGGCATCACCGCGAAGTTCTTCGCCTCGCTCGCCGCGGCCGGGGTCAACATCGAGATGATCTCGACCTCGGAGATCCGCATCTCCGTCATCGTCGACGAGGGCCAGATCGACACCGCCGTGCGCGCCACGCACACCGCCTTCGACCTCGACGCCGACGAGGTCGAGGCCGTCGTCTACGGAGGGACCGGCCGATGAGCCGCGGCCTGCGCGTCGGCGTCGTCGGCGCCACCGGCCAGGTGGGCGTCGCGATGCGGCAGATCCTCGCCGAGCGCGACTTCCCGGTCGAGGAGATCCGGTTCTTCTCCTCCCCCCGCTCCGCCGGCAAGGTGCTGGACTACCGCGGCACCGAGGTCGTCGTCGAGGACGCCGAGTCCGCCGACCCGACCGGTCTCGACGTCGCGCTGTTCTCCGCGGGAGCCACCGCCTCCCGGGCGCTGGTGCCCCGCTTCGTCGAGGCGGGCGTGATCGTCGTCGACAACTCCTCGGCGTTCCGCAAGGACCCCTCGATCCCGCTCGTGGTCTCCGAGGTCAACCCCGAGGCTGCTGCCGAGGTCATCAAGGCCGGTCGCGGCATCATCGCCAACCCCAACTGCACGACCATGGCCGCGATGCCGGTGCTCAAGCCGCTGCACGACGAGGCCGGGCTCGTCCGCCTGGTCGCGTCGACGTACCAGGCCGTCTCGGGCTCCGGCGTCGCCGGCGTCGAGGAGCTGGCCACCGGTGTCGAGGCCGCCGGGGAGAAGGCCCGCGAGCTGGCCTACGACGGCGAGGCCGTCGCCTTCCCCGAGCCGGGGGTCTACAAGCGCACGATCGCCCACAACGTGCTGCCGTTCGCCGGCAACCTGGTCGACGACGGCCTGAACGAGACCGACGAGGAGCAGAAGCTCCGCAACGAGTCCCGCAAGATCCTCGGCATCCCCGAGCTCAAGGTGTCCGGCATCTGCGTGCGCGTCCCGGTGTTCACCGGTCACTCGCTGGCGATCAACGCCGAGTTCGAGCGGGCCATCTCGCCCGAGCGGGCGACCGAGCTGCTCGCGGACGCACCCGGCGTCGAGCTGACCGACATCCCGACCCCGCTGCAGGCCGCCGGCAAGGACCCGTCGTACGTCGGTCGCATCCGCGCCGACGAGGGCGTCGACGGCGGCCGTGGGCTGGCGCTGTTCATCAGCAACGACAACCTGCGCAAGGGTGCGGCCCTCAACACCGTGCAGATCGCCGAGCTCGTGGCGGCCTCCCGGGCCTGACCCACCGCCGAACCGTCACCCACGCACGGCCGAGAGGTCGCTGGCGCATGGCCGAGAGGTCGCTGGCGTGCGTGCGCGAGCGACTCCTCGAGCGTGCGTGAGTGACGGGTGGGCCGTGCGTGAGTGACGCTTCGGCGGGTCTCAGCCCTCCGCGGGCTCGATGACGCTGGTGGTGACCCAGTGCGAGAGCAGGAAGGTCGCGACGGTCATCACGGGGATGACGATGACCATCCACCACTCCTGAAGCACGTCGACCAGGAACAGCAGCGAGAGCACACAGGTCAGGCCCACGGCCAGGAAGCTGGTGCTCATCGGGTCCGGCACGCGCGCCAGGCGCAACAGGGTGCCGCCGAGCAGCACCATGGCGACCATCACGGCCACGAGCAGGGTGAAACCGGGACCGCCGCCGCAGGTGGAGACCCCGCGGACGCTCTCGCACAGCCGCAGCGAGCCGGCGGTGAGCAGGACGACCAGGAGACCGACCACCAGACCGGTGACGCCGGCCGCGACGCGACCGTCGATCGACAGGGGTGCGCGGGGCGCCTTCGGGGTCGGAGCGGGGACGGGCTGCGGCTCGGGTGCCGGCGCCGTGGCCGCCGGCGCGGGAGCGGCCGCGGCAGGGGCGGGGGCAGCGACGGCGGGCTCCTCGACGGGCGGGGCGGCGGGCGGGGCCTGGGCCGGAGCGGTCTCCAGGACCACGGTCTCCTCCGGGCTGTCGTCCCGGGCCGCTGTGCTGGTCGCCGGAGCGGCCGCCCCCGGAGTGCTGGCCGCCTGAGTGCTCGTCTCGTCGGCGCCCGACTCGGGGACAGGCGTCTCGTGGGCGCTCGGCTGGGCGTCGGGCGTCTCGTCGGCCGCCTTGCCCTTGCGACGACCGAACAGCCTCCCGAGGCTGGGTGCCTCGAGGGAGGGTGCGTCGTCGGGCCGCTGGTCGTCTGGCATGGGCCGAATCATGTCACGGCCGCCACACGATTCCAGCAGGACGCACACCCTGGACCGGCGCCGACGCGGGCGCCCCCGGGACAGCACGAGGGCCCGGATCCTGGAGCGGATCCGGGCCCTGCTGTCGGGCTGACAGGATTTGAACCTGCGGCCTCCTCGTCCCGAACGAGGCGCGCTACCAAGCTGCGCCACAGCCCGATCGGAGCGACCCCACGGGGCCACGTCCGCGAGGGAGCATAGCCGAGGCCCCTCAGCCCTCCCCAATCGGGACCAGCGTCAGCAGCACCGCCTCCGGACGGCAGGCGACGCGGATGCGCGCGTAGGGGGACGTGCCCAACCCGGCGCCCACGTGCATCCAGGTCGAGCCGGGGTCACCGGGGGCCGAGTCGGCGGGGTGGCGGTGCACCCCGCGGGCCCTCGCCGGCTCCAGGTCGCAGTTGGTGGCCAGGGCCCGCCCGCCCGGCAGGCACACCTGGCCGCCGTGGGTGTGGCCGGCCAGGACGGCGTCGTACCCGTCCCGGGCGAACGCGTCCAGCACCCGCAGGTACGGCGCGTGCGTGATGCCCAGCCGGACGTCCACCTCCGGGTCGGCCGGGCCGGCGACCTCGTCGAGCCGGTCGTAGCCCAGGTGCGGGTCGTCGACCCCGGTGAACGCGAGGTCCAGGTCGCCGACGCGCACCCGGCCACGGGTGTTGGTGAGGTCCAACCAGCCCGCGTCGGTGAAGGTCCGCGACAGCTCGCGCCAGGGCAGCTCGGGGACGTCGGTGTGCCGCTTGCCGGTGTCGGGCAGCAGGTAGGCGAAGGGGTTGCGGAAGGACGGCTCGAAGTAGTCGTTGCTGCCGTGGACGAAGACCCCGGGCACGTCCAGCAGGGGCCCGAGCGCGTCGGTGACCACCGGGACGGCGTCGCGGTGGGCGAGGTTGTCACCGGTGTCGACCACCAGGTCGGGGCGCAGCCCGGCCAGCCCCGCGAGCCACTCCTGCTTGGCTCGCTGACCGGGCGTCATGTGCAGGTCGGTCAGGTGCAGCACCCGCAGCGGCCGCGCCCCAGGCGGCAGCACCGGCAGCGTCCGCTCGCGCAGCACGTAGTGGCGCGCCTCCCACGCGGCGTACGCCGTCGTCGCGGCCCCCGCGACCAGCGCACCGGCCGCGAGGCGGGTGGTCGCCCTGCCGAGGGCGGAAACCGGGGTGAGGGCCACGCCCTCAGGCTGCCACAATGACCCGCATGAGCAGCCTCAAGGACCGACTCCGCGCCGATCTCACCACCGCCATGAAGGCCCGCGACGAGCTGCGCTCCTCCACGCTGCGGATGGTGCTGGCCGCCGTCACCAACGCCGAGGTCGCCGGCAAGACCGCCAAGACCCTCTCCGACGACGAGGTCATCGGCGTGCTCACCAGCGAGACCAAGAAGCGCCGCGAGGCCGCGACCGCCTTCGCCGACGGCGGCCGCGCCGAGAGCGCCGAGCGGGAGCGTGCCGAGGCCGAGGTGATCGCGGAGTACCTCCCCGAGCAGCTCTCCGACGCCGAGGTCGCCGACATCGTGACCGCTGCCATCGAGTCCACCGGCGCCGGGGCCGAGGGCATGAAGGCGATGGGCCGGGTCATGGGCGTCGTGCAGCCCCAGGTGAAGGGGCGTGCCGAAGGCGGTGCCGTCGCCGCGGAGGTACGCCGCCAGCTCGGCGCCTGAGGGGCGTCACACGGCCCTTCTCCCTGCTCGGACCTGATCGGCGCCGGCCCCGAGCGCCTGGCGGCGTGACAGCACACCGTGCTGGCGTCTGAGCAGGCGCTGGAGGTCGGGGTCGGACACCTCCCGATCATGCGTCGTCCGCGACCCCGGCGCCCGAGCGGCGATCGCAGGCTGTGGAGAACCTGCACCCGGTGGAGTGCGCCGCGTGAAGCTGGTTCACGCGATGCGCTCCACCCGCCGCGGCGGGCGGGGCCGGTCGGTCAGCGGTTGTTGCCCCGGCCGTTCCCGCGGCCGTTGCCCCGTCCGTTGCCGTTGCCGTTGTTGTTCCCGCCGTTGTTGTTGGTCTTCGGGGGCTTCGGCGGGCGACCGTTGGACTGGTAGAGCGTGATCGAGGAGCTCGAGGGCACGACCGCGCCGCCTCCGGGTGAGGAGTAGGCGACCAGCCCCTCGGCGTACCCGCTGTTGACGTAGCCGCCGTAGGAGACGACGAAGCCGGCGTCCTCGAGCTGACGGGTGGCGCCCTCGACGCCGAGCCCGGCCACGGACGGGACCGTGGTGGGCACGCCCGCCACGTCGGAGGCGTCAGGGGCGACGAAGTCCTCGTTCGGGAGCTCGCCCATGACGTTGCGCATGGCGGTGCCCCAGATCGGCGCCGCGAAGCCCGAGCCGGAGGCCGAGGAGATGTAGTTGGGCCCGACGGTCTGGCCGGTGAGGCTGATCGGGGTGCCGGACTGGTTGGCGCCGGCGATCATCGCCGCCGCGGCCATCGTCGGGGTGTAGCCGACGAACCACACGGACTTGCCGTCCTGGGTGGTGCCGGTCTTGCCTGCGGCCGGGCTGTCGAGCTGCCAGGACGAGGCGAAGCCACCGGGCTCGATGACGCCGCGCAGCACGTCGTTGACGGCGTCGGCGGTGGAGTTCTGCATCACCTGGCGGCACTTGGTGGGGTACTCCTTGAGCGTGTTGCCGGCCATGTCCTCGATCGACGTCACCGGCCGCGAGGTGCAGTGCAGGCCGCGCTCGGCGAAGGTCGCGTAGGCCTCGGCCATCTCCAGCGGGCTCACCGAGGCGACGCCGAGCGCGAAGGACGGCACCATCCAGCGGTCGGCGCCCTCCTTGCCCTTCAGGCCCACGATGCCCATCTGCTTGGCGAGCGTGAAGGGCTTGCACAGCCCCACCCGCTGCGAGAGCTCGATGTAGAAGGTGTTCACCGACTTCTGGGTGCCGGTGTAGAGGTTGAAGGTGCCTTCGCCGGTGGAGTTGCTGACCGGGTAGTCGGCCGGGTTGGAGAAGTTCTGCCCGTTGCAGACCTTGAACTCGTTCTGCTGGAAGGTCCGCGTCTGCGGGGCGGCGATCTGGGTGTTGAGCGGGATGCCCTGCTCCACGGCGGCGGCGAGCACGAACGCCTTGAACGTCGAGCCCGGCTGGAAGCCGCCGGAGTCGCCGTACTTCTTCGGCACGGTGTAGTTGAGGTAGGTCTGGCCAGCGGCCTTGTCGGCGCCCATCGGCCGGGACTGCGCCAGGGCGCGGACATCGCCGGTGCCGGGCTCGACCATCGCCAGGGCGCCGATGGCGTTGTCGCGCGGGTAGACCCGGTCGCGCACCGCAGCGTCGGCGCCGCGCTGGTAGTCGAGGTCGAGGGTGGTGCGGATCGTCAGGCCGCCGGTGTTGAGGAGGCTGCGGCGCTCCTTCTTGTTCTTGCCGAGCGCGTCGTCCTTGAGCAGCCACTGGATGACGTAGTCGCAGAAGAAGGGCGCGGCGGAGAACACGCAGCCGTTGCTGAACTTCTGCACGTCCAGCTTCAGCGGCTTGGACTGCAGGCGCTCGACGCGCTTGGAGTTGAGGATGCCGACGTCGTTCATCCGCTGCAGCACGACGTTGCGGCGCTGCAGCGCGCGCTCGGGGTTGTCGGTGGGGTCGTAGCCCTCGGGGTTGCGCACCAGGCCGGCCAGCGTCGCGGACTGCAGGACGTTGAGCTTGCTGGCGTTGGTGTTGAAGAAGTGCTTGGCCGCGGACTGGATGCCGTAGGCGCCGTCGCCGAAGTAGGCGATGTTGAGGTAGCGCTCGAGGATCCAGTCCTTGGTGTGGTTCTGCTCCAGGGCCACGGCGTAGCGCAGCTCCTTGAGCTTGCGCGCGTAGGTGTCGTCGGTGGCGGCGGCGCGCTCCTCGTCGGTGGCGGCCTGGTTGACCAGCGTCTGCTTGACCAGCTGCTGGGTGATCGAGGAGCCACCCTGCACCGTGCCGCTCTGGGCGGTGTTGGTGATGAAGGCGCGGATCGTGCCCTGCAGGTCCAGGGCGCCGTGCTGGTAGAACCGCGCGTCCTCCACGGCCACGATCGCCTTGACCATCTTGCGCGAGACCTGCGTCAGCGGGACCTCGACACGGTTCTGGTCGTAGAGGGTGGCCAACACGTTGCCGTCGACGTCGAGGATCGTCGAGCGCTGCGAGAGCTGCTCGGTCTCCAGCTCCTCGGGCAGGTTGTCCATCGTGTCGGCGACGTTGCGCGCGCTGACCCCCACCACACCGGCGAACGGGATGGCCAGACCGGCCACCAGCACCCCGAGGACGGCCGAGACGACGACCATGACCCCCAGGTGGGAGAGGACGCGGGTGCTCGTGGGACGCTCCGACATGGCGCCCAGGGTACGGGAGCGGCCCTACCACCCCGACCCGCCGTGGTCAGCCCGGACTAGTCATTTCGGGCCATGCCACTTGGGCTGAACGTGTCTGCCTGAGATCTGTGACACGACTTAACTTTGTTGCAGGGACATGGGGGCAGACGTCATGGGGACGCATTTGCTGCCTCCACGACAAGATGTGGGGACATCATCATGTGGGTTGAGGACTGGACTCCGCGCGCCGCGTGCAAGTCGGCGTCGCCGGATCAGCTGTTCGTGCGAGGTGCCGAGCAGAACAAGGCCAAGCAGGTCTGTCAGGGCTGCCCGGTGCGCACCGAGTGCCTCGCGGAGGCGCTGGACAACCAGATCGAGTGGGGCGTCTGGGGCGGGATGACCGAGCGGGAGCGCCGTGCGCTGCTGCGTCGCCGCCCGAACGCCTCCTGGCGCCAGGTGCTCGAGACCGCGCGCACGCAGACGCCGGGCCAGCAGGCCCCGGCGCCGGTCCGCGCGATCCGTTCCGCCTGATCGCAGCTGATCGCGGCCTGATCGCCGGCTGACGCTCGCCCGCCTCAGCGGCGGGCGAGCAGCTCGCCGACCCTGCGCAGACCGCGCAGGTCGTGCACGTCGCTGGCCAGCGCCGGCACCACGGCCGTGGCCACCCCCGGGTGCGCCGCGGTGAAGCGGGCGCGCAGCGCCGCCTCACGGGCCAGGGTGCGCATCCGGTCGGCGTGCAGCCGCAGCAGTCCGGCGGTGAGCTCACCGGTCGCCCCGGCGCTCCCGCGCGCCTCGATCCGCTCGGCGGCGGCCAGCGCCTCCTCGGCCGAGAGCTTCCCGCGCGGCTCGGGGCTGGCCCGGTTCACCACGAGCCCGGCCAGCGGCATCCGGTCGCCGTTCAACCGCTCGACGAAGTACGCCGCCTCGCGCAGCGCGTCCGGCTCCGGTGCCGCCACGACGACGAACGCCGTGCCCGGGGCCTGCAGCAGCGCGTAGGTGCGCTGCGCGCGGGCCCGGAAGCCGCCGAAGACCGTGTCGAGCGCGGCGACGAAGGTCTGCAGGTCGGTGAGGACCTGGGCGCCGAGCACCTTGGTCAGTGCCCCGGTGACCAGTCCGAGCCCGGCGGTCATCAGCTTGGCCGGCCCCTTGGCCGGCGCCAGCATCAGCCGGATGAAGCGGCCGTCGAGGAAGCTGGAGAGCCGCTCGGGGGCGTCGAGGAAGTCCAGGGCCGAGCGCGACGGCGGAGTGTCGACGACGATCAGGTCGTAGGTGCCCCGCTCCTGCGCGTCGGCGTGGATCTGGCCGAGCTTCTCCATCGCCATGTACTCCTGCGTCCCGGCGAAGGACGTCGAGAGCACGATGTAGAAGGGGTTCTCCAGGATCGCCTTCGCCTTCTCCGGCGTGGCCTGGCTGAGCACGACCTCGTCGAAGGTCGACTTCATGTCCAGCATCATCGCGTCGAGGCTGCCGCCGGCCGTGGCGTCGACGTCGGCGACGGGGCGCGGGGTGTTGTCGAGCTCCTCGATGCCCATCGACTGCGCGAGTCGGCGGGCCGGGTCGATGGTCAGCACCACGACCTTGCGGCCGCGCTCGGCGGCGCGGAGGGCCAGCGCGGCCGACGTGGTCGTCTTGCCGACTCCGCCGGAGCCGCAGCAGACGATGATGCGCGTCTGCGGGTCGTCGATGAGCGCGTCGACGTCCAGCGCCGGCGACTCGCCGGGGTGGGCCGCCAACGGCCCCACCCGCCCCTGACGGGGGCCCGCGGGGCTCATGCCAGCCCCTGGTCGCGCAGTGTCGCTGCGAGGTCGTAGAGGCCGCCGAGGTCGATGCCGCCGGCGAGCCGCTCGAGCTCGTACGTCGGCACCCCCAGCTGGTCGACCAGCGCTCGCTGCGACTCCTCCAGGGCCCGTCGCTCCGCGTGGTCGCGCGCCTCGGCGGCGAGCCCGTCGACGAGCGTCTTGGTGGTGCTGACGCCCACGGCGTCGAGCTCGGCGCGGACGGCCTCCTTGTCGAGCTTCCCGGCCGCGGCCAGGGCGAGGGCGTCGTCGGGGAGGTCGCGGGGGCGGACGAGGTTCACGATGACGCCGCCGACGGGCAACCCGGCGGCCCGGAGCTCCTCGATGCCGTCGGCGGTCTCCTGCACGGGCATCTCCTCCAGCACGGTGACCAGGTGCACGGCGGTGCGCGGGGACCGGAACAGCGTCATCATCGTGTCGGCCTGGCTCTTGATCGGCCCCACCTTCGCCAGCCCCGCCAGCTCGTCGCTGACGTTGAGGAACTGGGTGATGCGGCCGGTCGGCGGGGCGTCGAGCACCACGGCGTCGTACTGGATGGCGCCCTTGTTGCGGCTGTTGCGCTGCACCGCCTCGAAGACCTTGCCGGTCAGCAGCACGTCGCGCACGCCCGGGGCGATGGTGGTGGCGAACTCGATGACCCCGAAGCGGTCCAGCGCCTTCCCGGCGCGACCGAGTCGGTAGTACATCGCGAGGTACTCCAGCAGCGCCGACTCCGGGTCGATGTGCAGGGCGTGCACGGTGCCGGGGCGCGTCCCGGCACCGTCCGGACCGGTGCGCAGCCCCGTGGCGATGAGTGTCTCGGCGTACGGCAGGGGGTCGACGTCGAACATCCGGGCCAGGCCCTGGCGGCCCTCGACCTCGCAGACGAGGACGTTCTTGCCCTGGGAGGCCAGGGCGAGCGCCAGGGACGCGGCCACCGTCGTCTTGCCGGTGCCGCCCTTGCCGGTGACGACGTGCAGGCGCACCCGCGGCCAGTCGCTGCTCACGGCTCCCGACCCTAGGGCACCCCGACCCACCCCATCCGGTCGTCCGGGGAATCAGCGCCGGGCCCGACGTGAGCCTCCCCTCGCCCGAAGGGGTGAGCCCCGACACGCGTGACCGCGGCCGGATGGGGCAAGGTGTCAGACGGCCCTGATCGACACCGCCCCACAGGAGACGACATGACCACCACCTCACCACCGTCCAGCCAGGGAGGTGCGGCCGAGCCGCCCTCGACACCGCCCACGTCGCCGGGAGGCAAGCAGCCCCTCATGCGTGCCCCGCGGGTGTTCCTGCCCGCCGCCGGGCTGCTCGTGGTCTTCGTGGCGCTGGCCGCGATCTTCCCCGACCGGATGTCCGACGCGCTCTCGACCGCCAACACCACGGTCGTGCAGGACCTCGGCTGGTTCTACGTCGCCGTCGTGACCGGCTTCGTGGTCTTCTCCTTGTGGGCCGCGCTCTCGCCGATGGGCGACATCGTGCTGGGCAAGGACGACGAGGACCCCGAGTTCGGCCTCGGCTCCTGGTTCGCGATGCTCTTCGCCGCGGGCATGGGTATCGGTCTCGTCTACTGGGGCGTGGCCGAGCCGCTCAACCACTTCAACTCCCCGCCGCCCGGATCGGCGGCCGGTGACGCCGCGCAGACCGCGCGCACCGCGATGGACACCACGTTCCTGCACTGGGGGCTGCACGCCTGGGCGATCTACGTCGTCGTGGGCCTCGCGATCGCCTACGCCGTGCACCGCAAGGGCCGCCCCATCTCGATCCGCTACGCGCTCGAGCCGCTCTTCGGCAAGCGCATCCTCGGCTTCTGGGGTGATGTCGTCGACATCATCGCCATCATCGGCACGCTCTTCGGTGTCGCCACCTCGCTGGGCTACGGCGTCACCCAGGTCGGCTCGGGCCTGTCCTTCCTCGGCGTCGTCGACGAGGCCGGCACGGGCCTGCTGGTCCTGCTGATCATCGGCATCACCGCGATCGCGCTGGCCTCGGTGGTCTCCGGTGTCGACAAGGGCATCAAGCTGCTGTCCAACGTCAACATGGGCGTCGCTGCGGTGCTGCTCGCCCTGGTCCTGCTGCTCGGTCCGACGGTCTTCCTGCTCTCGGACTTCGTCACCCAGATCGGGTCCTACCTGCAGAACTTCCTGCGGATGTCGTTCAACGTCCGCCCGTTCCAGGGTGAGGACGGCCAGGCCTGGCTCTCGGGCTGGACCACCTACTACTGGGGCTGGTGGATGAGCTGGGCGCCGTTCGTCGGCGTCTTCATCGCCCGCATCTCCCGGGGACGCACCGTGCGCCAGTTCGTGATGGGCGTGCTCCTGGTCCCCACGATGGTGACCTTCCTGTGGTTCTCGGTGATGGGTGGCTCGGCCATCTACCGCGAGATGTTCGGCGAGGGCGGCATGATCGTCGACGGCGCCGTGCCGACCGACACCGCGCTGTTCGAGCTGCTCGACGGCCTGCCCATGGGCAGCGTGCTCTCGGTGGCCGCACTCGTCCTGATCGTGGTCTTCTTCGTGACCAGCTCCGACTCCGGCTCGTTCGTGGTCGACATGCTGGCCGAGGGCGGCGACCTCAACCCGCCGGTGTGGAGCCGGGCCTTCTGGGCGACCATGGAGGGCGTCGTCGCCGCGGTCCTGATCGTCGTGGGTGCCGGCGGTCTCGCCGCCCTGCAGACGATGTCGATCCTCGTCGCGGCGCCCTTCAGCATCGTGATGGTGCTGATGGTGATCGCGACCGCCAAGGCGCTGCTCGCCGAGCACAAGTGGTACCAGCGCAAGCGCCGCAAGTGGTTCGCCGAGCAGGTGGCCGACGAGCTGCGCGCCACCGGCGACCTGCCGAAGGTCGACTGAGCGCACCACCGCACCATCGCACGACCGCACCGGCCGGGGTCGGGACCGCATGGTCCCGGCCCCGGCCGTCGTCGTGCCCGCTCGTCGCACCTCGACCAGCGGTGGGGGTCGGTGCTCGTCGCGCCTCGCGCGCCCGTGTGAGTAGGGTCGGGCCCATGACGAAGTGGGAGTACCAGGTCGCACCGATTCCGCTGCACAACGAGGCGCTGATGCTGAACAACTTCGGCGAGGACGGCTGGGAGCTGGTCACCATCCAGACCAACGCCCAGGGCGGCCTCGTCGCGTTCCTCAAGCGGCCGAAGTCATGAGCACTCCCGAGGAGCGCCTGGCCGAGATGGGCCTCGCCGTCCCGGAGGTCGCCAAGCCCGTCGCGGCGTACGTGCCGGCGGTCCGCTCCGGTGACCATGTCTTCACCTCGGGCCAGCTGCCCATGCGGGCCGGCGAGCTGATGGTGACCGGCAAGGTCGGTGGCGAGGTGACGGCCGAGGAGGCCTACGCCTGCGCCCAGCAGTGCGTCCTCAACGCGATCGCCGCGGTGAAGTCCGAGATCGGCGACCTGTCCCGCGTCGTGCGCGTGGTCAAGGTCGTCGCCTTCATCGCCTCCACCCCCGACTTCACCGGCCAGCCCGGCGTCGCCAACGGTGCCTCCGAGCTGCTCGGCGAGGTCTTCGGCGACGCCGGCGTCCACGCCCGCTCCGCCGTCGGCGTGCCGGTGCTGCCCCTCGACGCGCCCGTCGAGGTGGAGCTGCTGGTCGAGGTCCGGTGAGGATCCCGCTCCCGCCGGTGCCGCTGCCGGAGACGGTGGTCGACGTCGCGCGGGAGTACGCCGACGGCACCCGCACCGCCGCCGAGCCCCGGGACGCGGCGACGGTCATCCTGCTGCGCCCCTCCGACTCCGGAGCCGGGCCGGAGGCCTACTACCTGCGCCGGCAGCTCTCGATGGACTTCGCGGGTGGCATGGCGGTCTTCCCCGGTGGGGGCGTCGACAGGCGCGACTTCGACCTCGAGGACGAGCACTGGGCCGGTCCGACGGCCGCGACCTGGGCCGAGCGCCTGGGCTGCACCGAGCCCGAGGCCCGCGCGTTGGTCTGCGCCGCGGTGCGCGAGACCTTCGAGGAGTCCGGGGTGCTGCTGGCCGGTCCCTCGGCCGACGAGGTCGTCGCCGACACCAGCGGCGAGGACTGGGAGGCCGACCGGGTCGCCCTCGAGGGCCGCGAGCTCTCCCTCACCGAGTTCCTCGACCGCCGCGGGCTGGTGCTGCGCACCGACCTGCTCGGCGCCTGGGACGCCTGGCTCACGCCGGTCTTCGAGCCCAAGCGCTACGCCACCTGGTTCTTCGTCGCCCGCCTGCCTGAGGGACAGGTCACCCGCGACGTATCCACCGAGTCCTCCTCGGTCACCTGGCTGCCCGCGGCGCTCGCCGCGGACCGGGCCGACAGCGGCGACCTGGCGATGATGCCGCCGACCTACCTGGTCTCCATGGAGGTCGGCACGTACGCCGACCCCGACGCGGTCCTCGACGCCGCCGCCGACCGACGGCTGGAGATGTTCTGCCCCTCGGTCGAGCCGCTCGGCGACGGCTGGACCCTCTCGATGCCCGAGCGGCTGCGGCCGGTCCTGGCGGCCCGGCGGGCCTGAGCTGCTGGTGACCGAGCGATGACTGACGGGGGCTGGGCCGGCGGACGGTTCGGGGAGCGCGGGCAGTGCGTGCTCGCCCCGAACCCGAACATCATGACGCTGGACGGCACCAACTCCTGGGTGCTGCGCGAGCCGGGCGCCCGGCGCTCGATCGTCATCGACCCCGGCCCGTCCGACCCCGGGCACCTCGCGGCGCTCGCGGAGGCGGCCGGCGGGCGGGGCAACGTGGCTGCCGTCCTGCTGACCCACCACCACGCCGACCACTCGGAGGCGGCACGGGAGTTCGCTGAGTCGGTCGGCTGCGGCGTACGCGCCCTGGACCCGGCGTACCGGTTGGGCTCGGAGGGCCTCGGCGACGGCGACGTCGTGGAGGCCGACGGTCTGGAGGTGCACGTCGTGGCGACGCCCGGACACACCGCCGACTCGCTGTCGTTCCTGCTGCCCGCCGAGCGGGCGGTGCTCACGGGCGACACCGTGCTGGGTCGCGGCACCACCGTGGTCGCCCACCCCGATGGCCAGCTCGGCGCCTACCTCGACTCCCTCGACCGGCTGCACGCGTTGGCCGAGCGCGCGGAGGCCGCGGCCGTGTGGCCCGGGCACGGGCCGGTCATCGGCGACGCGCTGGCGGCGCTGACCTACTACCGCGACCACCGGCAGGCGCGGCTGGCGCAGGTCGAGGCGGCGCTGGAGCACCTCGAGGACGAGCAGCTCGACGCCGAGGCGCTGCCGCGCCGCGTCGTGGAGCACGTGTACGCCGACGTCGACCCGGTCCTGTGGGGCGCGGCCGAGCTGTCGGTGCGCGCCCAGCTGGCCTACCTGCGCGGCCGCTGAGTCCTCGACGGACGTCGGGTGCTGGCGTCCCTGGCGAGGAGGAACAGCAGGAGCAGCAGCACCGCGACGAAGGCAGCGGCGACCGTGATGGCCCAGCGCTCCTCGCTCCAGGGCCAACCGGGCTCGGGCCGGTCGACGGTGGGACGGTCCAGCGTGACCAGGTCGATGGCGATGCTCGGCCGACCGACCGCGGAGTCCACGGTGCCGACGTCGGTGCTCGCACCCTGCTCGGCGTCGACCGGCACGATCGACAGCGTCCCGTCGGAGCCCTCGTTGTCGTCGCGCAGCACCAGGACGTGATCGTCGTCGACCCAGCCCAGCGCGGTGACCTGCCAGGGCCGGTCGTCCGGCATGCCCTCGGCGCCGACCGTCAGCCGGCGATCGAAGAGCGGCAGGGTCACCAGGTCGTAGCCGTCGAAGACGCTCAGCGCGAGCCTGCTCCCGTCCGGGGACAGAGCAGCCCCGGGGGAGAGGTCGACGCCCACCGGACGCCATGTCAGCGGAAGCGGAGGGGCCGGACAGCGCGCCCCTGGTGGGCACGAGGACAGGATCTCGATCTGGCCGCGCGTGACGACGTAGGCCGCACCGTCGTCGCGCGCGACGATCGCACCATCTCCCGCGACCCCCTCCACCTCGCCACTGAGTCCCGGTCCGACGACGCCGGCGACCGGCATGAACCCCGCGATCGAGGAGCCGGTCCACTCCCGGGTCTGGCGCCCCTGCCAGGCGAGCGACGTGCCGGAGGGCGACCAGGAGAGCCCCTCGACGAGGACGCCGGCGTCGCCGACGAGCTGGCGTCGCCACGCAGCCTCGCCCGTGGTCAGGTCGAGGACGCGGACACCGGTGCTGGCGCCGTTGCGGCCGAACCGGACGGTGCCGTAGGCCAGGCGGGTGCCGTCGGGGGAGAGAGCCAGCGGCTGCCAGTCGGACCCCGCGAAGGTGCGTGCCTCGAGGTTCGCCGACACCGCGTCGGGCAGGTCGAGCAGGTGGTGCTCCCCGGTCTCGGCGTCGACGACGACCGGCAGGCCACCGGGGGTCACCCAGGCGGCCGCCGCGGGGCCGACGGCCAGCTCGTCGCCGCGCAGCACCTCCTCGCGCATCCAGCCGCCGAACTCGGGATCGATGTCGGACATCCGCTCCGGTGGAGCATGCAGGTGGTCGGGGAGGCCGAGGCCGCCGACGGAGTCGGCGGGTGGGACCGCTCGGTCGTCGGCGCCCGGGAGCACGCCCGCAGCGAGCGCGACGCCGGCGACGACGGCGGCCCCGACCAAGGGCTCCTCCACGAGGTCGGCCAGGTGGGGCGCGGTGCGACGCAGTCGGTCCAGCGCCTGGCGGGTGGTGGACTTGATCGTGCCCCGGCTGACGCCGAGCACATCTCCCGTCTGCTGCTCGGTCAGGTCCTCGAAGAAGCGCAGCACCAGCACGGTGCGCTGCTTGGGGGTCAGCGTCGCGAGCGCGTCGCGGACGCTGAGGCGGACGTCGGGGTCGAGGAAGCGGTCGGCGGCGTCGTACCCCTCCAGGGCGTGCTCGCGCACGCCGCGGCGGCGACGCCACGAGGAGACCTGCTGGTGGTACATCGTGCGCCGGACGTAGGCCTCGGGCGAGGTGTGGATGCGCTCCCACCGCTCGGCCGCGCGCAGCAGGGCGGACTGGACGAGGTCCTCGGCCAGGTGCGGGTCGCCGGTCAGGAGGTACGCCGTCCGGGCGAGCGCGGGCGTGCGCGCGGCGACGAACGCCTCGAACTCCGCCTCGCGGGTCACCGACTCACCTCTCACACCCACTCAGACGCAGCGGGGCCAGGAAATGGGGGCACCCGAGGACGAGGAAGTCCCCGGGCTCCTCGTCGGAGCCACGGGGACTGCTCGTGAGAGGTGCGTCAGCGGGCGCGGCGGGAGAGCCGCTCGACGTCCATGATGACGACCGAGCGGGGCTCCAGGCGCAGCCAACCGCGCGAGGCGAAGTCGGCCAGCGCCTTGTTGACGGTCTCGCGGGAGGCGCCGACCAGCTGGGCGAGCTCCTCCTGCGTGAGGTCGTGGTGGACGTGGACGCCGTCGTCGGCGGTGCGGCCGAAGCGGTCGGCGAGGTCGAGCAGCGCCTTGGCGACGCGGCCGGGGACGTCGGAGAAGACCAGGTCGGCGACGACGTCGTTGGCCTTGCGCAGCCGGCCGGCCAGCTGGGCGAGCAGGCCGCGGGCGACGACGGGGCGACCCTCGAGCCAGCGCAGGAGGTCCTCGTGGGACAGCGAGGCGAAGGAGCAGTCCGTGACGGCGGTGACGGTGGCCGAGCGCGGGCCCGGGTCGAAGAGCGAGAGCTCACCGAACATCTGGCCGGGCCCGAGGATCGCCAGGAGGTTCTCCCGACCGTCGGAGGAGGTGCGGCCGAGCTTCACCTTGCCGTCGAGGACGATGTAGAGCTTGTCGCCGGAGTCGCCTTCGTGGAAGAGCACGTCGCCGCGGCGCAGGCGGTTCTCGCTCATCGAGGCGCGCAGCGCCGAGGCCGCCTCGTCGTCGAGGGCGCTGAAGAGCGGTGCCTGGCGGAGCACGTCGTTGTCCACGGGGGCCTCCTGGTGGGACGTCGCGGGCGTGGTGGGTCCACGGCGCAGAACTGCGCGTGTGGTGATCCTATCGAGTGGAATTCATCACAGGCACCACCGGGGGCGCCACCGCGTGGCGGTGCGGGGGGCTGGCGGGCCGGTCGCACGGGGTGTGAGGCACATCCCCCGGGGGTGTCCCCGCCGTCTCGTAGGGTGTCAGCGTGCCTGCGCCGGAGTCCCCCCTCGCCCTGACCCGGCGGGCCCGTCGCATCGAGCGGGTGCTCGCCGAGACCTATCCCGACGCCCGCTGCGAGCTGGACTTCGACGACCCCTTCCAGCTGCTGGTGGTCACCGTGCTCTCCGCGCAGACCACCGACAAGCGGGTCAACGCGGTGCGCCCGACCCTCTTCGCGGCCTACCCCGACGCTCGGGCGATGGCCGCCGCCGACCGCGAGACCCTCGAAGGCATCGTCGGGCCGCTGGGCTTCTTCCGGGCCAAGACCGAGTCGCTGCTCAAGCTCTCCGCCCACCTCGTGGAGCACCACGACGGGCAGGTGCCCGCTCGGCTCGACGACCTCGTGAAGCTGCCCGGGGTCGGCCGCAAGACCGCCAACGTCGTGCTCGGCAACGCCTTCGACGTCCCCGGCATCACCGTCGACACGCACTTCGGGCGTCTGGCCCGGCGCTTCGGCTGGACCGAGGAGACCGACCCCGTGAAGGTCGAGCACGCCGTCGGTGCGCTGTTCCTCAAGCGTGACTGGACGATGCTCTCGCACCACCTGATCTGGCACGGGCGGCGGCGCTGCCACGCCCAGAAGCCCGCGTGCGGTGCCTGCCCAGTGGCGCGGTGGTGCCCGGCGTACGGCGCGGGGCCGACGGACCCGGTGGCCGCCGAGAAGCTCGTGCGGACCGAGGGCCGCGCGTGAGGCGGCTGGTCGCGGCGGGGCTGCTGGCCGTGGTGCTCACCGGGTGCTCGGACCCCGAGGCTGCCTTCGTGCCCAACCCGCCGGACATCGACGTGGACACCCCGGCCCTGCGCGAGGCCAAGGACGAGGCCGGCATCGAGGACTGCGTGCCCGGGGAGGGCGACCCCGTCGACGGCGGTCTGCCGGCCGTGACCCTGCCCTGCCTCGGCGGCGGGCCGGCGGTCGACCTCTCGACGCTGCGGGGCCCGATGGTCGTGAACCTGTGGGCGTCGTGGTGCGGGCCGTGCCGGGAGGAGATGCCGGTGCTGCAGGAGTTCCACGCCACCCACGGCGACGAGGTCCCGGTGCTCGGCGTCGACTTCCAGGACCCCAACACCGGGCTCGCGATCGAGCAGCTCGCCGAGCGCGGCGTCACCTACCCCTCGGTCGCCGACACCGAGGCGGTGCTGAAGGCCGAGCCGCTGCGCGCGACCGCGCTGCCGCTGACCGCCCTGGTCGACGAGGACGGTGTGGTGGTGCGGGTCCTGCCGATGGAGCTGGAGTCGGTCGGCGAGCTCGAGGCACTGGTCCGCGAGCACCTGGGGGTGGACCTGTGACCGGGCCCATGGACGAGCCCGTGGACGGGGCGGTGGACCCGGCGGAGGACCTGCCCGACTGGCTGCACGAGGTGCGCGCCGGCGCCGAGGCGATCGACGCGCTCGACCTCACCCGCTTCACCCCGCCCGAGGACGGGTCGGCCCGCCCCGGTGCGGTGCTGATGCTCTTCGGCGAGGGGGAGCAGGGCGGCGAGCTGCTGCTGACCGAGCGTGCCCACGACATGCGTTCCCACCCCGGGCAGGTCTCCTTCCCCGGCGGCTCGCTGGACCCGGGTGAGACCGTCGAGGAGGCCGCGCTGCGCGAGGCCGAGGAGGAGGTCGGGCTCGACCCGTCCGAGGTGCGGCTCTTCGGCCGGCTGCCCGAGCTGTGGCTGCCCCCGTCCAACTTCGCCGTCACCCCCGTCCTCGGCTGGTGGGCGCACCGCTCCGGCGTGCACATCGCCTCGCGCGCCGAGGTGCACGCGATCCACCACGCGCCGATCAGCGAGCTGCTCGACCCCGAGCACCGCGTCACGGTGCGTCACCCGCGCGGCTACCAGAGCCCCGGCTTCCTCATCGGCCCCGACAAGGACGTCATCCTCTGGGGCTTCACCGGCGGCATCATCGCCCGCCTCTTCGACTACCTCGGCTGGTCGCGGCCCTGGGACGAGTCGCGCATCCAGGACCTCCCCGACTACATGCTCGCTGCCGACCACCGGGTCTCCGATGCGGCCCGGATGCTCGACATCGAGGAGGATCTGTAGGGATGAACCTCCTCGACTGGTTGCTCCTGCTCCTCGTCCTGGCCTACGCGCTGTCGGGCTACTGGCAGGGCTTCATCACCGGCGCGGCCGCGACCGCGGGCCTGCTGCTCGGCGGTCTGTTCGGCATCTGGCTGGCCCCGATCGCGCTGGGTGACGCCAGTCCGTCGCTGGTGGTCTCGCTGGGGGCGCTGTTCATCGTGATCGTCGCCGCCTCGTTGGGGCAGGCGATGTTCCAGTACGTCGGGGCGCGGGTGCGCTCCCGCATCACCTGGCAGCCCGTGCGGGCCCTGGACGCGGTCGGCGGTGCCGCGTTGAGCGCCGCGGCGGTGCTGCTGGTCGCGTGGGCGCTCGGCGTCGCCGTGTCCGGCTCGCGGATCGCCGGCATCACCCCGCTCGTACGCTCCTCGACGGTCCTGGCCAAGGTCGACCAGGTGCTGCCGACCTCCGCCGACGGCCTGCTGCAGGCCTTCAACGGCGTGGTGGGCACCGGCTTCTTCCCGCGCTACCTCGAGCCGTTCGCGCCCGAGCGCATCGTCGAGGTGGCCCCCGGGAACGAGAAGGTGCTGCGCAAGCCGGCGATCCAGGCGGTGCAGCCCTCGGTGCTGAAGATCCGTGGCACCAACGACTGCGGCTCGGGGATCGAGGGCAGCGGCTTCGTCTACGCCGAGGACCGCCTCATGACCAACGCCCACGTCGTCGCCGGCGTCGACGCCCCGCAGGTCCAGGTGGGTGACCAGACCGTCCAGGGCGAGGTCGTCTACTACAACCCCGACGTCGACGTCGCGGTGATCGAGGTCGACACCGGCACCGCGCCGGTGCTGGAGTTCGCCGACGCCGCCCCCCAGGATGCCGTCGTGATCGCCGGCTACCCCGAGGACGGTCCCTACGACCTGCGCGCCGGCCGCATCCGCGCCGAGCAACGGCTGCGCTCGCCCAACATCTACGGCAACGGCACCGTGATCCGCGAGGTCTACTCCCTGCGCGGGCTGGTGCGCCCCGGCAACTCCGGCGGCCCGATCGTCAACCCGCGTGGCGACGTGGTCGGCGTGGTCTTCGCAGCCTCGGTCACCGACGCCGACACCGGCTACGCCCTCACCACCGACCAGGTCGCGCAGGCCGCCGCCCAGGGCCGCGCCGGCACCCAGCCGGTCTCCACCGGGGGCTGCGCGAGCTGAGCCTCACCCGACTGGCGGGCGGACCCGGCTCCGGGTTCGCTAGGGTCGGGTCGTCAGCCAGTGTCGAGACCCGGGAGCAGCACGTGGCCATCGAAGAGGTCAAGGAGACCGACCCCACCATCGGTCGACTGGTCGCCGACGCCAGCCGTGACATCTCCACCCTGATCAGCAAGGAGATCGAGCTCGCGAAGTCCGAGCTCAAGGTGAGCGCCAAGTTCGGCGGGGTCGGGGTCGGGCTGTTCGCGGCCGCGGGCTTCATCGCCGTGCTCGCGATCATCATGTTCTCGGTGGCGCTGGCCTACTTCATCCACTGGAACGGCAGCGGTCTCTCGCTGCACTGGGCCTTCCTGATCGTCTTCGGCCTCTACCTGCTGCTCGCCGGCGGCCTCGTCTTCGCCGGCATCCGCAGCGTCAAGAAGGTCAAGGGCCCCGAGCGGGCCATCGCGCAGGGCAAGGAGATCCCCCGCGCGCTCAAGGGCCAGGCCTGATCCACGACCGGACCGCTCCTGTGGGCTGCGTCAGATTCGTCGTCCCACCTGCCGGGTTTGTCGGCTGGCCGACAGACCCGGGAGCTGGACGACAAACCTACGGCTGATTCACCCGGGTTCGTCGGCTGGCCGACAAACCTTGCCGGGCTGGACGACGAACCATCCGGCCGCCGCCCAGCGCGGGAGCCTCGCGTCAGGCGGGCGGCGTGGACGGGTCCTGGTCGCCGGTCTGGAAGACGTCGGGGATGCCGTCGAGGTCGGAGTCCCGCTCCTCCTCCTCGGTGATCCTGCGGTAGACCCGGTTGCGGGTGCGCAGGATCGCGCTGGCCAGCCCGGCGGCCAGGAGGGAGCCGACCAGGACGCCGACCTTGACGTGCTCGTCGCGCTCGGAGCTCGCCCCGAAGGCGAGCTCGCCGATCAGCAGCGAGACGGTGAAGCCGATGCCCGCGAGCATGGCCATGCCGATGACGTCGATCCAGGCGAGCTCGTCGTCGAGCTCGGCCTTGGTGAACTTCGACAGGAGCCAGGTCGACCCGGTGATGCCGACGGTCTTGCCGACCAGCAGGCCGGTGACGATGCCGAGGGCGACCGGGTCCTTGAGGGACTCCACGAGGCCGCTGAACCCGCCCACGGTCACGCCGGCGGCGAAGAACGCGAAGATCGGCACGGCGACGCCGGCGCTGATCGGGCGCACGAGGTGCTCGAGGTGCTCGGCCAGACCGGGGCCCTCGGCGTCGTCGCGGCGCAGCACCGGCACGGTGAAGCCCAGCAGCACGCCGGCGACGGTCGCGTGGACGCCGGACTCGTGGACGAGCACCCACGCGACGAGCGCGAGCGGCAACAGCAGGAAGCCCGAGCTGATCCGCTTCTGGACCAGCAGCGCGAAGATCGCGATCGGCACCAGACCGAGCGCGAGGAAGAGCAGGTCGAGCTCCTCGGTGTAGAAGACCGCGATGATGGTGATGGCCAGCAGATCGTCGACGACGGCCAGCGTGAGCAGGAACGTCCGCAGGCCCGAGGGCAGGTGGGTGCTGATCACGGCCAGGATCGCCACGGCGAAGGCGATGTCGGTGGCGGTGGGGATCGCCCACCCCGAGAGCCCGCCGTTGGAGCCGAGGTTCCACGCGACGTAGATCAGCGCCGGCGCGACCATGCCGCCGACGGCCGCGGCCATCGGCAGGGCCGCGCGGCGCGGGTCGCGCAGGTCGCCGGCGACGAACTCACGCTTGAGCTCGAGCCCAACGACGAAGAAGAAGATCGCCAGCAGGCCGTCCGCGGCCCACTTGCCCAGGCTCAGGTCCAGGTGCAGCGAGACGCCGAGCAGGGAGACCGGCTCGGAGATCGGCTTGAAGTCGCGGATCGACTCGTAGGTGCCGGAGAAGGCGGTGTTGGCCCAGATGATCGCGATGGCCGCGCCGACGATGAGCAGCAGGCCGCCGGTGGTCTCCGCGCGCAGGACCTCGGCGATGCGGCTGGACTCCAGGAACGAGCCTCGGCTGAAGAGCCGAGGCTTCGCGTCGGGGCCGTGGTCGCCCACCCCGGCGGGGTCGGGCTCGCGCGGGTCGGCCGGGGTTCCGGACGGGTCGGTAGGGCTCACTGGACTCCTTGGAGGGTCACGGGGTCGACGACGTACGTGCCGACCAGACTTCCCGGCTCACCAGCCTTCACCCTACCGAGGGAGGGGGTCACCCCGGCGGTCGAGGTACGCCGTCCGGCACACCTCGTCCGCCGGGGTGTCGAGGCTCGTCGCTGGCGCTCCTCGCACCTCGACCAGCGCAAGGCGCACCTCGACCAGCCGCTGTTCTCAGTCCTCGCCCTTGCCGGAGGTGAGGCCGGAGGAGATCAGGTCCATCACCGAGGAGTCGGCCAGCGTGGTGACGTCGCCGACCTCGCGGTTCTCGGCGACGTCGCGCAGCAGGCGACGCATGATCTTGCCCGAGCGGGTCTTGGGCAGCTCGGGGACGATCATGACCTGTCGCGGGGTGGCGATGGGGCCGATCTCCTTGCGGACGTGCTTGCGGAGCTCGGCCACGATGTCGTCGCCTCCGTCCCCGGCCTCGTCGCGCAGGATCACGAACGCGCAGACCGCCTGGCCGGTGTCCTCGTCCTTGGCGCCCACGACTGCGGCCTCGGCGACCTTGGGGTGGGAGACCAGCGCGGACTCGATCTCGGTGGTCGACAGGCGGTGGCCGGAGACGTTCATGACGTCGTCGACACGGCCCAGCACCCACAGGTCGCCGTCGGCGTCCTTCTTGGCGCCGTCGCCGGCGAAGTAGAAGCCGAGCTTCTCGAAGCGGGACCAGTAGGTCTCCTTGAACCGCTGGTCGTCGCCCCAGATGGTGCGCAGCATCGAGGGCCACGGCTCGGTGAGCACGAGGTAGCCGCCCGAGCCGTTGGGCACGGCGTTGCCCTCCTCGTCGACGACCTCGGCGGAGACCCCGGGGATGGGGTTCATCGCCGAGCCGGGCTTGCCGGCGGTCACGCCGGGCAGCGGGCTGATCATGATCGCACCGGTCTCGGTCTGCCACCAGGTGTCGACGACCGGGGTGCGGTCGCCACCGATGACGTGTCGGTACCAGACGTAGGCCTCGGGGTTGATGGGCTCACCGACCGAGCCGAGTATGCGCAGCGAGGAGAGGTCGCGGGCGTCGGGGATCTCGCGGCCCTGCTTCATGAACGAGCGGATCGCGGTGGGCGCGGTGTAGAAGAGCGTGACGCCGTACTGCTCGATGATGTCCCACCAGCGGCCGCGCTCGGGGGAGTCGGGGGTGCCCTCGTAGAGCACCTGCGTCACGCCGTTGGCCAGCGGGCCGTAGACGATGTAGGAGTGGCCGGTGACCCAGCCGATGTCGGCGGTGCACCAGTAGACGTCGTCGTCCTTGAGGTCGAAGACCGCCCAGTGGGTGTAGGACGCGCCGACGAGGTAGCCGCCGGTGGTGTGCAGGATGCCCTTGGGCTTGCCGGTGGTGCCGGAGGTGTACATGACGTAGAGCGGGTGCTCGGCGTCGAAGGCCTCGGGGGTGTGGGACGTCGAGGCGCCCTCGACGGCGTCGTGCCACCACACGTCCACGGAGTCGTCCCACGCGACGTCCTGGCCGGTACGGCGGACCACGAGCACCTTCTCCACGGTGTGGCCCAGGCCGGCGGCCTTCTCGCGCGCCTCGTCGACGGCCGGCTTGAGCGAGGACGCCGAGCCACGGCGGTAACCGCCGTCGGAGGTGACGACCACCTTGGCCTGGCAGTCCTCGAGGCGCGAGGCCAGCGCGTCGGAGGAGAACCCACCGAAGACCACGGTGTGCGGGGCACCGATGCGGGCGCAGGCCAGCATCGTGACCACGGCCTGGGGGATCATCGGCATGTAGATCGCGACCCGGTCGCCGGCGGCCACGCCCATGTCGGTCAGCGCGTTGGCGGCCTGGGAGACCAGGTCCTGCAGCTCGGCGTAGGTGATGGAGCGGGTGTCACCGACGGGCTCACCGACGAAGTGGATGGCGACCTTGTCGCCGCGGCCGGCCTCGACGTGGCGGTCCACGCAGTTGTAGGCGGCGTTGAGCCTGCCGCCGACGTACCACTTCGCGAACGGCGGGTCGGTCCAGTCGAGGACCTGGGTGAACGGCTCGGCCCAGGTCAGGCGCTGCGCCTGCTCGGCCCAGAAGCCCTCGCGGTCCTTGGCGGCGGCGTCGTAGGCGTCGGCGGTGAGGTTGGCGTGCTCCGTGAGGTCCGCGGGCGGCTCGAAGCGGCGGTCCTCCTTGAGCAGGTTCGCCAGGGTCTCGTCGTTCTTCTCGCTCACTGTGTCTCTCCTGCGCAGCGGGGTGGGTGGGACAGGGTCGTGGGGGAGGGTCATGGGGCAGGTTCGTGGGGAAGGTGGTGGCCTCCCTCACACTAGGCCGAGGGCTGCAGCCGGGCCACCAGGGTCGGGGCCTGCCGGTTGCGGCGGGGTTGCAGCCCGCCCACGAGGAACGGTCGCGAGCGCCGTACGACGCCCGCGACCGCCCCTGGGGAAGGGGCCGTGGCCCCGTGCTGCGGTGGTGTGGCCGCCGGGTCAGAGGTCCCCGGCCTGGTGCTGGGCCACGAGGGTGGTGCGCCCGGGGTACCGGATCTCCTCCACGAGGTCCTGCATCTGCTGGCTCGGCTTCTTCGTGAACTGCGAGACCGCGATGGTCACGGCGAAGTTGATCAGCATGCCGATCGTGCCGATGCCGGTCGGCGGGATCGAGAACAGGCCCTCCGAGCCGCCGTAGATCGGCAGCGTCCACAGCATGTAGGCGAAGGTCAGCGAGAGGCCGACGATCATGCCGGTGGCCGCACCGGCCGCCGTGGTCTTCTTCCAGAAGATGCCGAGCACCAGGATCGGGAAGAAGCTGGCTGCCGCCAGGCCGAAGGCGAGCGCCACGACCTGGGCCACGAAGCCCGGCGGGTTGATGCCGAGGTAGCCGGCGACGAGGATCGCGCAGGCCATGGCGATGCGGCCGACCATCAGTTGCTGGCTCTCCGAGGCCTGCGGGTTGATCTTCTTGTAGTAGACGTCGTTGGCGACCGAGGAGCTGATGACCAGCAGCAGGCCCGAGGCCGTCGACAGTGCGGCCGCCAGGGCGCCCGCGGCCACCAGGCCCACGATCGGGGCCGGCAGGCCGCCGATCTCGGGCGAGGCCAGCACGATGATGTCGTTGTTGATCATCACGTCGGTGTAGCCGAAGGAGCTCGAGCCGAGCTCGCTGACCGGGGCGCCCGAGGCGGTGGTGATCAGCCCGACGTCGGACCAGGTGTTGAACCAGCCGGGGGCGTCGGCGAGCGTCGTCCCGTTGAGGTCCTTCATGATCTGCAGCTTCGTGAACGCCGCGACCGACGGGGCGGTCGTGTAGAGCAGCGCGATGAAGAAGATCGCCCACAGCGCCGAGTAGCGGGCGGCGCGCACGCTCTTGGCGGTGTAGAAGCGCACGATCACGTGCGGGAGGCCGGCGGTGCCGAACATGAGAGCCGCGGTGATCAGCACCATGTTGGGCATCGAGATCTGCGTGAAGGCGCCGGAGTACTCCGCGAGGCCGAAGTCGGCCTGCAGCCCGTTGAGCTCCTCGAGGATCTTGCCGAAGCCGATCTGCGGCAGCGGGACGCCGGTGACCTTCGCGGACACGGCGACGGCCGGGATGAGGTAGGCCACGATCAGCACGGAGTACTGCGCGACCTGGGTCCAGGTGATGCCCTTCATGCCGCCGAGGACGGCGTAGAAGAACACGATGGCCATGCCGATGATGACGCCGGTGGTCGTGCCCACGTTGAGGAAGCGGGTGAAGACCAGGCCGACGCCGGCCATCTGGCCCGCGACGTAGACGAAGGAGACGACGATCGCGGCGAGCACGGCGACGAAGCGCGCGGTCTCGTTGTAGCGGTCGCCCACGAAGTCCGGGAGCGTGTACTTGCCGAACTTGCGCAGGTACGGCGCGAGCAGCAGGGCCAGCAGCACGTAGCCACCGGTCCAGCCCATGAGGAAGACGCCACCGGCGTAGCCGTTGTAGGCCAGGCCGACGATGCCGGCCAGGGAGATGAACGACGCAGCGCTCATCCAGTCGGCGGCGATGGCGGCGCCGTTGGCCGGGGCCGGGATGCCGCCGCCGGCGACGTAGAAGCCGGAGGTGTCGGAGACCCGGCTCGCGTAGGCGATGTAGATGTAGACGCTGAAGGTGATGATCGCGAAGATCAGCGTCCAGAGCTGGATGTCGCTCACGAGTGGTGCACCTCCTGCTCGTACTCGTCGACGCCGTACTCCGCGTCGAGCTTGTCCATCCGCCAGACGTAGACGGCGATCAGCACGACGAACGTGATGATCGAGCCCTGCTGGGAGAACCAGAAGCCGAGCGGGAAGCCGGCGATCACGATCTCGTTGAGCGGCTCGACGAACACGATGCCGGCGCCGAAGGACACCAACGCCCAGATCGTCAGCAGCACGGCCATCAGCCGCAGGTTGCTGCGCCAGTACGCCTGGCGCGATGCGTCATCCATCCTTGTCAACCTCCTCCGTCGGCCCCTGGCGGACCGGTGGTGACCGACGCCACACGGCGCCGCTCGTCGCATGACAGCGGGCGACGGTGGGTGTCGGCAACGGGTTGATGTGGCTCCGGTCACACCCTGCGACGAGCGGCGTCGCCGACGCGTCGAGCGGTACGCCGTCGGCGGCTCGAGCCGCTCGTCGGGCTGTGGCGCGGGGTCGGTCGACCGCTCGTCGCGCCGGACCGACCGTTCGTCGCGACCGGGTCGGCCGCCGGGCGCCGCGGCGACGCAGCCCACTGTCGTGAGCCCGGTCACAGTCCTACCGTCGGCCCATGGCCACGACTGCTCCCGCCACCGCACCCACCGGCACCGCGCGTCCCGTCCGCCGGGGCGCCCACCCGGCGAAGCGGCTGCTGCTCGGGGCGTCGGTGATGGTGATGTTCGGGTCGTTCCTGCCCTGGATCGACACCCCGATCGGCTCGATCAACGGCACCAGTGGTGCCGGTCTGTGGACGTTCTACGCCGCGATGCTCGGGTTCGCGGGCGTCATGGTCCCGCTGCGGCGACTGGCGATGGCCCAGGCCGCGGTGCTCTCGGTCGTCGCGATCGGGCTGGCGAGCTGGCAGGTCCTGCACCTGCTGGACCTGGTCGGCACGGCCGGCTGGCGCCCCGGGCCGGGGATCGTGCTGGTCATCGGCGGTGGCGTGGCGGCCGGCGCTGCGGCGTACCGGCTGCGCCGCGAGGCCTGAGGCTCCGCTCCACGCTCGACTGCGTCACAGTCCGCTCACGCACCCCTGCCGAGGTGAGATCGTGAGGCCTGTGAGGACGTGAGTCGGAGTTGACCGAGCAGAGACTGGCGGGCCACGGCCCGTGAAACCTCGGCTCCTCACAGTGGTGGTCGAAGGCGCCCGCCCGCGCCCCAGACGCCACCTGAGGAGCACTCGCCATGACCACTCTGCACGACGCACCCAGCGGTGCGACGGCGGCCGCAGCACCGCAGCGCCGCACCGGCCGCTGGATCGACGACTGGACCCCCGAGGACCCGACCTTCTGGGAGAACGGCGGCAGGCAGGTCGCCCGCCGCAACCTGCTCTGGTCGATCTTCGCCGAGCACCTCGGCTTCTCGGTCTGGCTGATCTGGTCGGTCTCGGCCGCCATGCTCGGCGCGCAGTTCGGCTACACCCCCCAGCAGCTGTTCTTCCTGGTCGCCGCCCCCAACCTGGTGGGCGCGCTGATCCGGGTGCCCTACACCTTCGCCGTCCCCAAGTTCGGCGGCCGCAACTGGACCGTCGTGAGCGCGCTGCTCCTGCTGGTCCCGACCTCGCTCTACGTCGTGGCGGTGCAGAACACCTCGACGCCCTACTGGGTGATGGTGCTCATCGCGGCCACCGCCGGTCTCGGTGGCGGCAACTTCGCCTCGTCGATGGCGAACATCAACGCCTTCTACCCCGCTGACAAGAAGGGCGCGGCGCTCGGGCTCAACGCCGCCGGCGGCAACGTCGGTGTCGCCGTGATCCAGTTCCTGCTGCCGGTCATCGTCGGCGCGGCCGGCATCTTCGGCCTGGTCAAGGCCTCCGAGGGTGGCATCCAGCTCGAGCGTGCCGGTTGGGTGTACGTCGGGCTGGCGCTGGTCGCCGCGGTCGCGGCGTACTTCTTCATGAACAACCTGGGCACCGCCACCGGCTCGACAAAGGAGACCGCCGCGGTCGTCAAGCGCAAGCAGACCTGGGTGATGAGCTTCCTCTACATCGGCACCTTCGGCTCCTTCATCGGCTACTCCGCCGCGATGCCGCTGCTGATCAAGATCAACTTCTCGCTCATCGACCCGGCCACCGGCGCGGTCGCCGGCGGCATCAACTTCGCGTTCTACGCCTTCCTCGGCGCGCTGGTCGGCTCCTTCACGCGGCCCTTCGGCGGCTGGCTGTCCGACCGTCTCGGCGGTGCCCGCGTCACCGTCGGCGCCTTCTCCGCGATGGTGCTGTTCACCGGCGGCGTGCTTTGGACGCTGACCCAGCTCACCCCGATCGCCGCTGCCGCCGACCCGGCCGCCGCGGCCGAGGCGAACAAGGAGTGGTTCCCGCTCTTCCTCGGCTTCTTCCTGCTGGTCTTCGCCGCTACCGGCATCGGCAACGGCTCGACCTACCGGATGATCCCGACCATCTGGCGCTTCGAGGCCACCGAGGGTCTGGCTCCCGAGCCGACCGCGCCGGCCTGGAAGGACGCGGTCCTCAAGGCCACCAAGGAGTCGTCGGCGGCGGTCGGCATCATCGGCGCCGTCGGTGCCATCGGCGGGTTCCTCATCCCGATGATGTTCGGTGCCCCCTGGATCGAGGACCCGCTGTCCTCGGTCAAGAACGCCTTCGCACTCTTCATCGGCTACTACGTCGTCTGCGCCCTGGTCACCTGGGCGGTCTACCTGCGACGCGGGTCGCGGTTGGCGGCGGCCGGCGCATGAGTCACGGCACAGCGCTCCCCCTCTCCCCGGTGTCTCCAGGCGCCGGGGAGGGGACCAGGACCCACTGCCCCTACTGCTCGTTGCAGTGCGGCATGACCCTCGTGGGTCGCCGGACGACGACGGTGCAGCCGTGGGCGGAGTTCCCGGTCAACGAAGGGGCGCTGTGCCGCAAGGGCTGGTCCGCGACCGGGCTCCTCGGGCACCGGGAGCGGCTGACCACCCCGCTGGTCCGCGACCGGGCCACGGGGGAGTGGTCGAGCGCCACCTGGGACGAGGCCCTCGACCTGGTCGCCAGCCGGATCCGTGAGGTCCAGGCCGAGCACGGCCCCGACGGCGTGGCCGTGTTCGGCGGCGGCGGCCTCACCAACGAGAAGGCCTACCAGCTCGGGAAGTTCGCCCGGGTCGCGCTCGGCACCAGCCAGATCGACTACAACGGCCGCTGGTGCATGAGCTCGGCCGCCTCCGCCTCCACCCGCGCGTTCGGGGTGGACCGGGGGCTGCCCTTCCCGCTGGCCGACGTCGAGCACGCCGACGTCGTCGTCCTCGTCGGCTCCAACCTCGCCGAGACGATGCCGCCGGCGGCCCGCCACCTCGACCGCGTCCGCGAGAACGGCGGGCAGGTCGTCGTGATCGACCCGCGCCGCACCGCGACCGCCGACCGCGCCGACGTCGTGCTCCAGCCGGTCCCCGGCACCGACCTCGCGCTCGCGCTCGGTGTGCTGCACCTGCTGGTCGCCGGCGGTCACGTCGACGACACCTACATCGCGGAGCGCACCACCGGGTGGGAGGCCGTCCGCGACGCCGTCGCCGCCTGGTGGCCCGAGCGGGTAGAGCGCGTCACCGGCGTCGCCGCCCCCGAGCTCCGCGCGCTCGCCGACCTGCTCGCCTCGCGCGAGCGGGTGATGGTGCTGACCGCCCGCGGCGCCGAGCAGCACGCCCAGGGCTCCGACACCGTGCTGGCCTGGATCGACGTGGCGCTGGCGCTGGGCATGCCCGGGAAGGAGTACGCCGGCTACGGCTGCCTCACCGGTCAGGGCAACGGCCAGGGCGGCCGCGAGCACGGTCAGAAGGCCGACCAGCTCCCGGGCTACCGGATGATCGACGACCCCGCCGCCCGCGCCCACGTCGCGGCCGTGTGGGGCGTGGAACCCGACTCGCTCCCGGGCAAGGGCCGTTCGGCGTACGAGCTGCTCGACGCGCTCGGCACCCCCGCCGGCCCGCGCGCGATGCTCGTGCACGGCTCCAACATCGTGGTCTCCGCCCCGCGGGCGACGCACGTGCAGGAGCGGCTGGAGTCGCTGGACCTGCTGGTCGTGTGCGACCTGGTGATGAGCGAGACCGCGGCCCTGGCCGACGTCGTGCTGCCGGTGACGCAGTGGGCCGAGGAGACCGGCACGATGACCAACCTCGAGGGGCGGGTGATCCTGCGCCAGCAGGCGCGGCCCGTGCCCGACGGGGTCCGCTCGGACCTCGACGTGGTCGCCGGGCTGGCGCAGCGGCTCGGCTCGCCGATCGAGTTCGCGACCGACCCCGAGGAGGTCTTCGCCGAGCTCGGTCGGGCCTCGGCGGGCGGGAAGGCGGACTACGCCGGCATCACCTACGACCGCATCCGCGACGAGCAGGGCGTCTTCTGGCCCTGTCCCGCGCCCGACCACCCGGGGACGCCGCGGCTCTTCGCCGACACCTTCGCCACCCCCGACGGCCGCGCCCGCTTCCACGCCGTCGAGCACCGCGGGCCCGCCGAGGTCGTCGACGGCGACTACCCGGTGCACCTGACGACCGGGCGGGTGCTCGCGCAGTACCAGTCCGGCGCGCAGACCCGGCGCATCGGCGATCTCCCCGACGACGGCGCCTTCGCCGAGATGCACCCGCTGCTGGCGAACCGGCTCGGCGTCGCCGACGGCATGCCGGTCACCGTCGCCACCCGTCGCGGGGAGATGCGCCTCCCGGCCCGCGTCACGACGACGATCCGACCCGACACCGTCTTCGTGCCCTTCCACTGGCTCGGGGTGAACCGGCTGGTCAACGACGCCCTCGACCCCGCCAGCCGGATGCCTGAGTTCAAGGTGTGCGCGGCGCGGGTGGTGGCGGCATGAGTGCGTCGGGCCCGGGGTCTCGCGACGGCGCTGGCGCGCCTCCTCGACCGCCGGTCCGGCGGCCCGGCGAGCGGCTGGTCGTCGTCGGGAACGGCATGGCCGCGACCCGCTTCGTGGAGGGGCTGGTCGCGGGCGGGTACGCCGGTCACGTGACAGTGCTCGGGGACGAGCCCGTGCCGGCGTACAACCGGATCCTGCTCTCGGCGGTCCTGGAGGGGACCCATGCGCCGGACGCGCTGACGCTGCGCTCGCCGGGGTGGTACGCCGAGCACGGCATCGACCTGCGGACCGGCACCCGGGTCCTCGCGGTCGACCGTGAGCACGGCGACGTGATGCTCGTGGACGGCACGCTGGTGCCCTTCGACCGGCTGGTCCTAGCCACCGGCGGGCCTGCTGGGGGTCCAGGTCGCGCGGGCGCTGTCGCTGCGCGGGGTGGCGACCGAGGTCGTGGAGGGCGGCGAGCACGTGCTGCACCGGCAGGTGTCGACGCCGGCCGGGAAGATCCTCGCCCGCAGCCTGACCCGGCTCGGCACCACCGTCTACACCGGCGCCCGCGCGGTGCGGCTCCACGAGCAGGGCGACTCCGTCGGGCTGCAGCTCGACACCGGGTTCGTGCTCGACGCCGACCTGGTGGTGCTGACCGCCGGCGGGCGGCCGAGCACCGCGCTGGCTCGCGGCGCCGGGCTCGAGGTGCGGCGCGGCATCGTGGTCGACGACCACCTGGCCTCGCCGACCGACCCACGCATCCACGCCCTCGGCGACTGCGCCGAGCACCGGGGCGTCACCACCGGGTTCGTGCCGCCCGCGTGGGAGCAGGCGCAGCTGCTGGCCGCGCGGCTGTGCGGTGCCGACGTCGTGCACGAGGGGTCCCGCTCGGTCGCCCGGCTGCGCGCGACCGACCTGGACGTGGCCGTGCTCGGCGACCCGGTCGGCGAGGAGGGCGAGGTCGTCGAGGTCTCCAACCCCGTGGCGGGCAAGCACTCCCGGCTCGTCGTCCGCGACGGGGTGATCGTGGCCGCCGCGCTGGTCGGCGACCTGTCCCGGGTCGGCCTGATCACCCAGCACTACGACCGCGGCACCGTCCTCGGCGTGCGCGAGCCCGGCGACCTGCTGCTGCCGGACCCGGTCGACGCCCCCACCGTGCTGCCCGACGAGGCCGAGGTGTGCGCGTGCGCGGGGGTGTCCGCCGGGGAGATCCGGGCGTGCGGGTCGCTCGAGGAGCTGCGCGAGACCACCCGAGCCACCACCGGTTGCGGCGGCTGCGAGCAGACCTGCCGCGACCTCCTGGGCGCCACGCCCCGACTGGAGGGCGTGCGATGAACCAGGTTCACGCGTGGCCCTCCAGTCGCCTACCGGCCGCCCCTGCTCCGTCGGCCCGACTGTGGGCCTGTGAGGTCGGTGAGGCTGTGAGCCAGGTGTCACACGAGTCGTCACGAGCCGTGACGGTCGGGCAACGGCGGGGACGGAGCCTGGTGTCATGAGCCCCACGCACCGTCAACGGATCGTCGTCATCGGCCACGGGATGGTCGGTCACCGGTTCGTGCAGGCCGCCATCGAGCGCGGACTCACCGAGACCCACGACGTGGTCGTCCTCGGCGAGGAGCCGCGACCGGCGTACGACCGGGTCGCGCTGACCTCCTACTTCGCCGCCGACAGCGCCGAGGAGCTCTCGCTCCTGCCGGGCGGTGAGTACGACGACCCGCGGGTGTCCCTGCGGCTCGCGACCGTCGTGTCGGCGATCGACCCCGCCGCGCGCACCGTGCGGCTGGCCGACGGCGAGGTGCTGGCCTACGACCAGCTCGTGCTCGCCACCGGCGCGGCCCCGTTCGTCCCGCCCGTGCCGGGCAAGGACCTCGACGGCTGCTTCGTCTATCGCACCATCGAGGACCTCGACGCGATCCGGGCGGCCTCGGGGCAGGCGACCGCCGGCGTCGTGATCGGCGGCGGGTTGCTCGGCCTCGAGGCCGCCAACGCGCTGGTGCAGCTCGGCCTGGAGACCCACGTCGTGGAGATGGCGCCGCGGCTGATGCCGGTCCAGCTCGACGACGCCGGTGGCGCCACGCTGGTGCGCCACATCGAGAAGCTCGGCGTCACCGTGCACACCGGAGTCGCCACCGAGGCGATCACGGGTGAGGTCTCCGTCGACGGCCTGCAGTTCAAGGACGGCGCGAAGGTCGACGCCCAGGTCGTCGTCTTCTCCGCCGGCATCCGCCCCCGTGACGCGCTGGCCCGCGAGGCCGGTCTCGAGGTCGCCGAGCGCGGCGGGGTGCTGGTCGACGAGCAGTGCCGTACCTCCGACCCGCGCATCCACGCGATCGGCGAGTGCGCCGCCCCCGGGGGCCGGATGTACGGCCTGGTCGCCCCCGGCTACGACATGGCCGAGGTCGCGGTCGACGCGCTGCTCGACGGCCCCGGCACGTTCACCGGCGCCGACATGTCCACCAAGCTCAAGCTGCTCGGGGTCGACGTCGCCTCCTTCGGCGACGCGTTCGCGACGACCGAGGGCAGCCTCGAGCTCGTCTACTCCGACGCGGTCGCGGGGGTCTACAAGAAGCTCGTCGTCACCGAGGACGGCACCCGCCTGCTCGGCGGCATCCTGGTGGGCGACGCGGCGGCGTACGGCATCCTGCGGCCGATGGTGGCCAGCGGCATCCCGCTGCCGGAGAACCCCGAGGAGCTCATCCTCCCGGCCTCCCGCGGCGGCGGCGCGACCGGCGTCGCGGCGCTGCCCGACGAGGCGCAGGTCTGCTCGTGCAACAACGTCAGCAAGGGTGACATCCTCGACGCCGTCGAGACCCACGACTGCGAGGACGTCGCGGCCGTCAAGAAGTGCACCACCGCCGGCACCACCTGCGGCTCGTGCGTCGGCACGGTCAAGGCGATCATCGAGGACCACTTCGCCAAGTCCGGGAAGGAGATCAGCCGGGCGCTGTGCGAGCACTTCGCCCTGTCGCGCTCCGAGCTCTTCGAGGTCGTCGCGATCCACGGCTACCGCACCTTCGACCAGATCGTCGAGGCCCACGGCACCGGCCGAGGCTGCGACATCTGCAAGCCCGCCGTCGCCAGCATCCTGGCCAGCCAGCTCAACGGGCACGTGCTGTCGAAGGACAACCGCACGCTCCAGGACACCAACGACGCGTTCCTGGCCAACATCCAGCGCAACGGCACCTACTCCGTCGTGCCCCGCATCCCCGGCGGCGAGATCACCCCGGAGAAGCTGATCGTCATCGGTGAGGTCGCCCGCGACTACGGGCTCTACACGAAGATCACCGGCGGCCAGCGCATCGACCTCTTCGGCGCCCGGATGGAGCAGCTCCCGGAGATCTGGAAGCGCCTGGTCGACGCCGGCTTCGAGTCCGGCCACGCCTACGGCAAGTCGCTGCGCACGGTGAAGTCGTGCGTGGGGTCGACGTGGTGCAGGTACGGCGTGCAGGACTCGGTCGGCATGGCGATCGCCCTGGAGCTGCGCTACCGGGGCCTGAGGTCGCCGCACAAGCTCAAGGGCGGCGTCTCCGGGTGCGCCCGCGAGTGCGCCGAGGCCCGCTCGAAGGACTTCGGGATCATCGCCACCGACAAGGGCTGGAACCTGTACGTCGGCGGCAACGGCGGCGCGACGCCGGTGCATGCGAGGCTGCTCGCCGGCGACCTCGACGACGAGACGCTGGTGCGCTACCTCGACCGCTACCTCATGTACTACATCCGCACCGCCGACCGGCTCCAGCGCACCGCCCCCTGGGTCGACTCCCTGGACGGCGGGCTCGACCGGCTGAAGGCGGTCGTCGTCGACGACGTGCTCGGTCTCGGCTCGGAGCTCGAGGCCTCGATGGAGCGGCACGTGGCGACGTACTTCGACGAGTGGAGGGCGACGATCGAGGACCCGGAGAAGCTGGCCCGCTTCGTGTCGTTCGTCAACGCACCCGGGGTGCCGGACCCGCACATCTCCTTCGAGACCGAGCGGGAGCAGATCAAGCCGGCCGACCCGGTGCCGCTGGGGGCGACGATCCCGGTGGGCGCCCCGTCGGTGGCCCCGGTGGCCCCGGTGGTGACCCCGTGACCGCCGTGGCCGAGCCGACCACCTGGGTCAGCGTGTGCGCGTTGAGTGCGATCGCCCGCGAGTCGGGGGTGGCGGCGCTCGTGCACGGCGAGGCGGTGGCGGTCTTCCGCGACCACCTCGACGAGGTGCACGCGCTGTCCAACGTGGACCCGGTGAGCCTGGCCTCGGTGCTGTCGCGGGGCATCGTGGGGACCCGTGGCGGCGTACCCTTCGTGGCATCGCCGATGCACAAGCAGCCCTACCGGCTCAGCGACGGCGTGTGCCTCGACGACGAGGCGGTGCGGGTGCCGACCTACGCCGTGCGCGTCGTCGACGGCACGGTCCAGGTCGGCCCCCGCCGCTCCTGACCGTGCAGCTGGAGAGCCCCGAGGAGGGTGTCGTGACCGGACCGCTCACCGGCTTCCACGTCGCGGTGACGGCCGCGCGGAAGGCCGACGAGCAGATCGCGCTGCTCGAGCGGCGTGGCGCCACGGTCGAGCACGCCCCGGCGCTGACCCTCGACCCGCACCGCGTGGACGAGGCGCGGCTGCGGGAGGCGACCGAGCGGGTCATCGCCGACCCGCCCGACATGTTCCTCGCGACGACCGGCATCGGGATGAAGGCGTGGGTCGCCGCGGCCGAGGGCTGGGGCCTGCGTGACCAGCTCGTCGCCGCGCTGTCGTCGGCCGAGATCCTCGCCCGCGGCCCCAAGTCGGTCGGGGCGCTGCGCCGCGCCGGTCTGCGTGAGCTGTGGGCGCCGGAGTCCGAGCTCTTCGAGGACGTGCTCGACCACCTGCGCGGCCGCGACCTCACCGGTCGGCGCATCGTCGTGCAGGAGCACGGCCAGTCGCTGTCGATGGTGGCCCACGCGCTGCGCCGGCAGGGGGCCGAGGTCGAGAACGTCACCGTCTACCGCGTGATCTCCGCCGAGGACCCGGCGCCGATGTTCGCGATGGTCGAGCGGATCGCCGACGGCGAGGTCGACGCGGTCACCTTCACCTCCGCCCCGGCGGTCGCGACGATGATGGACTGCGCGGCCTCCGTCGGCCGTCGCGACGACCTGATCTCGGCCTTCCAGGCCGACGTCGTGGCCGTGTGCGTCGGGCCGGTCACCGCGACCGCCTTCGAGATGTGGGGCGTGCCGTCGATCTACCCACCCGACCGGTCGCGGCTGGCTGCCATGGTGAAGCTCATGGAGACGGAGCTGCCGTCGCGCCGCTCCGGGCTCAGCGTGGACCTGGTCGGGGGCCGTCAGCTGCTGCTGCACGGTGAGCAGGTGCTGCTCGACGGCGTCGAGGTGAAGCTGTCGCCCGCCCCGCTGTCGGTGCTGCACGCCCTGGTCGCCAACCCCGGCAACGTCATCCCGCGCCCCGCGCTGCTGGCGATGCTGCCCTCGGGCACCGCCGCCTCCGAGCACGCCGTCGAGATGGCCGTCGCCCGGCTGCGCGCGACGCTCGGCACCCGCTCGGTGCAGACGGTCGTGAAGCGGGGCTATCGGTTGGCGGTGGAGCGATGAGCGACCTCTCCCTCCCGTCGCTGGTGACCGTCGCCCACGGCACCCGCCGCGCCGGTGGCAACGAGATCGCTCGGCAGATCACCCGCGGCGCCGGTGTCGCGCTCGGGGTCGAGGCGACGGCGGCGTACGTCGAGCTGAGCGAGCCGTTGCTCGCCGACGTCGTCGCGGGGTTGGACTCGCCGGCCGTCGTGGTGCCGCTGCTGCTGTCGACGGGCTTCCACGTGCGCACCGACCTGCCCCGCGCCTGCGCGGGTGGGCCCGTGGTGCTGGGCCGTCCCCTCGGGCCCGACCCGCTGCTGGCCGCCGCCCAGGTGGCCCGACTGGTGGCCGCGGGGATCGAGCCGGGTCGTCCCCTGGTGCTCGTCGCCGCCGGCTCGACCGACCCCGTCGCCTGGCGGGACCTGCGCGCGGCCTCCCACCTGCTGGCCGACACGTGGGGAACCAAGGTCCGCACGGCCACGCTGGGCGGGCTCGGCCCGCGCCCGGAGACGGTGCTGACCCCGGACGACGCGGTGTCGCCGTACCTCCTCTCGCCGGGGCTCTTCTCGCGGCGGCTCGCCGAGCAGTGCGAGGCGCTCTCGGTGCCCTGCGCCGACGTCATCGGTCCCCACCCGCTGATCGTGGACCTGGTCGTCGAGCGCTATCGCGACCTCGCCGCCGGGGTCCGCGCGACCGCCTGAGGGGCGCGGGACGTCATACGTCCTGAAGCAGCGGACGTCCCGTCCGTATGACGTCCCAGAGGGGTCAGCGGACGCGGAAGACGAACGAGCGGACGCGGCTCTCGCCGACCCAGCTGACAGCGGTGATCCGCGCGACGTGACGACCGGGCTCGAGGCGGGGCAGTCGCAGCGAGGTCCAGGGCTTGCTCGGCACGTGACCGGTGATCCTGTGCATGCCGACGCCCGGGACCCGGATGCGGAACTGGTAGACCCACGACCCCCGGGACCGCGGGAACGACCACTGCAGGAGCGTGGAGCGGCCCCGCTGCGTGGCTCGGACGTTCGTGACGCGCGTGGGTACCTTCGCCCCGATCACCGAGCGGGTCACCGCGCGCTCGTTGCCCTCGAGGTCGCGGGCGTGGAAGGTCACCTCGTGCACGCCGGGTGGCACCTCGATGCCCGCGTAGTGGTCGGCTGGTACGGAGGCGTCGTTGAACGGGAGCCAGACCTCGCCGTACGGCGTGAAACCGCTGCCGTCGTCGTAGACGTGCTCGTACACCAGGTCGCCGTCCAGGCTCGCGCCCGCGACCGCCAGGCCCTCGGGATCGTCGAAGAAGCTGACGACCGTCGCGAACTGCCGCTGGGAGCATGCCTCGCCCACCGGCTGGTTCGGGCACGGGTCGAGGTTGACGTGCGGCAGCACGACCTCCGGCGCAGGCTCGGTCGTCTCGTCGGCCAACGCCGCGGCCGGCGTTGCCAGCGAGAGCGTGAGGACGAGGGCGCCGAGCTTCCCGAGCATGCTCGAAGGTTAAGGCACTGCGGGACGTCATACGTCCCGAAGCAGCGGACGTCCCGTCCGTATGACGTCTCGGAGGGGTCAGCGGACGCGGAAGACGAACGAGCGGGCCTCGCCCTTGCCCACGCCATTGACGGCCTGGATGCGCACGACGTGGCGTCCACGGTCGAGCTGCAGCAGCAGGAACCGCTTCTGGCGTCCGGGAGAGAGGGTGATGTCCCCGCCCTGCAGCTTCCTGCGCTTCTCGCCCTTGACGCGCACGACGTAGTGCCGGATGCCGGAGCCGCGGCCGTGGGTGACCCAGCTCAGCTGGGTGCGTCCGTCACGTTCGGTGGCGGAGAACTTCCTCGGGCGGCTCGGAACCTCGGGTCCGTGAACCGTGCGCGTGAACGTCGCCTCGTTGCCCGCCACGTCGCGGGCGAAGAACGTCAGCTCGTGGAGACCGGGGGCGAGCCAGATCTCGTTGACGTAGTCGTAGTCGCTCACCACGTCGCTGTAGGGGTGGCCCCAGAGGCCGTACGGCGTGAAGCCCGATCCGTCGTCGTAGACGTGCTCGGACAGCACCTCCTCGCGAGTGCGCACCCCGGCAACCGCGAGCCCCTCAGCGGGGTCGACCGTCATCTGCCACACCGCCGCGACCTCCCGGCGAGTGCATGCCTCGCCCATGGGCTGGTCGGGGCAGGGGTCCAGGGGGACCACCGGCTCGGTGGTGTCGGGCGTGTCCGCCTTGCCCTCCGCGGGCTCGTCGGCGACCGCCGCGACGGGCGTTGCCAGCGAGACCATGAGGGCGAGGGCGCCGATCTTCCCGAGCATGCTCGAAGGTTAAGGGGCTCTTCGCAGATGAGGGTGTAGCGGACGACGCGGCTGGGGTCGGCGCGTCGGTACCGGGATAGAGGTCGAGGTCTTCCGAAGATGGCGGTTCCTAC
>NZ_LUPI01000088.1:0-5733 GCF_001627265.1 Nocardioides sp. REDSEA-S30_B4
GTCGAGGAGGTGACCGAACCCGAACTCCAGGCCCTCACAGCCTGACCGACACGCCCAACCGAGGGATCAACCTCGTACACCACGCCCCGGGACTTGACCCGGTCGCGGGTCCGGTCAAGGGAGGCTTCGCGGTTGCCGTGAGCCGTCATGACCAGAAGGCAAGGCACTCGGAGAGCTGGGTAGAACCCTTCATTCAGGAGCTGGCGATCCACGGTGTTGAAGGGCGCGTGGTCGCCTCCGGCAAAAGCTTCACGATGAAGGATGACCCAGAGATGATGGCGGCCGCTCAACGTGTCCGCCTCTTCCCGGCCATGTACCGCTCACACACTCCGCTGCGAGGGTGGACGGACCCCAACGACCCGGACGGTTGGTTGCCAGCAGCTGAGGCCAACAGGGCGTGTGCTGAGGACGCCGCTCGACAGTGCTTCGCAGATGACGGTTGGGGACCAGTCACCGGCATTGTGTGGGGGTACCACTCCACCGTCACCCCCATCCCGGACCTGGCTGCCGAACCCTTGACGGCTATGGCCTCAGTGGCCAGAAATGTCAGGCTGCTGACGTGGGGCGCGGGAGGCGTCCACCGAGACGCGTGGCTCAGTAACGAGGGTGAGTACATCCTGTCGCTGGCGGACAACCGCCTAGCCGCGATGGACTGGGTTGGGCGGCTGAGGAGCAGTCTCGTAGTCGAGCCGGCCCTCGCTGCGTATGGCTTCATCCGCAACTCGCGGTGGGGCACATTCGTGATGCATCAGTTTTTCGAACCAGGTACCGCTGATCATGTGCGTCCTCAGGAGGAAGGCATCACCGGCCCGGAGAATCCGTGGGGAGACTCCGGGCGCTGGCAGCAGAACTATCACCTCCATGCCGAGTACGCGTTAGACGCTCATGGCATCAACTTGCTGACGGGCCAACACCTCGACCGAGCCCAAAACCTCGACCAGTGGACGGTGAAGAAGATCGACACCGATCGCTACCTAGTCGAGGCGCGAGACCTCAGCCCATGGTTCAGCGGCAAACCCGATCCGGACGTCCTTCGCGAGGCTCGCCGAGACTTCGGCGACATGCTCATTACCTGGAAGGTCGTCTGCGAACGACCCGGGCCTCAGACCGCCTACCCGCCACACCTCCCGCAACCAAGCAAATAGTGCTTGCAGTGTCCCGTGCCACCGACCAGCGGCAGAAGCGGATGTCCGGCGCCGCTACTTCGACTCAACCCTCACGCGGACCTCTGCAACGGCTAGGGACAGGAAGAGAGCCAGGACGGCCCCGAGTGTCGCGGCGCCGAGGTACATCCACGTGGGCGTCGGTGGCACGTAGACCGCCGCGAGCAGGCTTTGCGCGTCCGGTGTCGGCTGCTGAGTCCTGTTCAGCCAGATGAATAGCAATCCAAGTACAGCGCCGAGCGAAGTTGCGACCACGTGCTGCACTCGCGCCTGCGTCCCCATGCGTCCAGGGTAGGCGCCGCGTGCTACCTGAGCGCGGCAGATGAGCGCGCGTTGAAGCGCGAGGAACCAAAGTGCCCCGGAGCGCGTCACAATCGCATGGTGCGCCCTTCCTTCGGACTTACGCCCATACGACTTCTGACGCTCGCAGTCGTCAGCACGGCGCTGCTTGCGGCGGCTTGGTTGGTCGCGGTCGAAGACGTTGGACGAAGCGACAGCCCGGACGCTGGGACGGAGTCAGGGTGGCAGACGATTGCGCACCAAGGCGTTCGAGTCGACATCCCCGCGTCCTGGGTGCGCTTAGACATGAGCGACTGTGAGTTCGTGTACCCCGTCTGGACTCCGCCCGAGGTCGAGGGATGTGATTGGCAGGGTGGCCTAGCCTTCTACGGGTCTTCTAACTTTGACCCAGTTCATGGACCAGGACTCAAGCGCGCCGAGAGCCAGGACGAGCCTGAGTGGGGTGGCTACACCCTCGCAGGAGGCATCGTCGTTTACACCGGCAGCGACGACCGCGACATCGCTCAGCGCGTACTGCGGTCCGCTTTCGTGGGCACTTGAGAGACGATGAGTTGGGCCGTCCGCTCATCGGCACGATCGCACGAGCTGCGGCAGATGAGTGCGCTCGGCGGACAACGGTGACAGGCTGTAGGCGTGCTCGGGAAGAACCGCTTCGGTGAGAAGCGAACGGCCCTCGTGGTGGTGGAAGTTGTGCGCCGTGTCCGCGGCACTGTCGGCAGCATTCGGCATAAGCGAAGTCGCGTCTGGCGACGACATTGCTGGCGCCTTCCGACTGATGCTCGCTGCGGTGCTGTCCTGGATCGCGGATGACCTGCGCCGCAAGCAAACGACGCCTTCGTAAGACAACCAGCCCCGACACACGGCGCGGCAGATGAGCGCGCGCTGCCGCGCACGCTAGGCGGCAGAAGCGGACGGTTCTGGCTACGTTGACGCTCATGGCTGAGCAAGTCGTCGCCCTCGAACTAGGCGTCAAGTGGGACCCCAACGCCCCTGAAGCCCTGCTTCTGTCGGACGACATGGGACGCACGGTGCTCGCCTTGCAGGCTCACCACGACGACCCTGATGCCCGTTGCGTGGTGCTCGTCTGGTCGAGCGTCCATTCTGCTCGCATGGCCGACCCGAGCGATGAGGCGATCAGCGGGCATCGTCTCTACCCACTTGGGCTGAGCGAGGTTCTCTGGGTCGGGTCGGTGCAGCACAGTCGGGATGTCCAGGCCCTGGAGACTCAGAACCGCGTGCACCCCCTTCACGACCCCTCGCGGTTCGAGCGACTGACCCACTACGTCGTCCCGCTGAAGGAATGCGTCGTGGAGGTCATCGCAGCGGAGATGACGGTCCATCGATCCGAAGGCACCACCCTTAACGCCTTGGGGAAGGTCTGGGGCGGCTGACAGACGCGTCCTCTCATCGGCATGTGCGGTTGTCACGTGGCTGAGGCCATGAACGCAGCCAGGATGTAGTTCGGGTGGCGATCGAGGTTGTTGCGAGCTCGGTCGTAGCGCATGGTCGTGCGGGGGTCGGCGTGGCGGGCGGCAACCTGGACGTCGCGCAGGTCGACGCCGGCGTCGAGCATCGTGGTGACGAACGTGTGGCGCAGCATGTGCGGGTGCATGCGAGCGGTGGTGATGTTGGCGGACCGGGCTAGTGCTCGGAGCCGTCGGGTGGCGGCGTGCCGATCCATCCGTCTGCCGCGCCGGTTGAGCAGGATCGGGCCGTCTACGCGATCCTCGACTGCTCGGTCGATGGCGCGACCGACAGCCGGCGGTAGTGGGACCACAGCCGTCTTGTCGCCCTTGCCGTGAACGCTGAGCACGCGGTGGCCGCGAGCTTCGCCGAGCGCTTGGACGTCGGTGCCGGTGGCCTCGAAGATGCGCAGGCCGAGCAGTCCGAGCATCGCGACCAGTGCGAAGTCGTTGGGGTTGGTGGAGTCGCGGCCGGCGGTGAGGATGGCCTCGAACTGAAGGTGGCTCAGACCGAGGGTGGGTGACTCGAGCGGGACGTGAGGGCGGCGCACGAACTCGGCCGGTGAGTGGTCGAGGATCTGGTCGATGACGCAGGTCCGGTAGAACGTGGCCAGCACCGACAGCCGACGCGACACCGTCGAGGGGCGAAGGTGCCGTATCTCTTGGAGCCAGCGCAGGTACAGCTCGACGTGCGCTCGCTGAGCCTGCAGCGGCATCACGTCTCGTTCGAGGCACCAGCGCAGGTAGGCGTTGAGGTCGGAGGCGGTGTGGGCGCGGCTCTGTCCCTTGTAGCGGGCCAGGTGGGCTGCGACGGCCAGGCGCAGCATCGGATCATCGACGTTCAGCAGGGCAGGGAGGGTGGTGGTGTCCATCCCAGTACGTCGCACCGGCCAACAGCCGGCCGTCAAGTGCATCGGAAGGGCGTAGCGAGACAGCGTGCCAACATTCAGCCCTCGCCTGCCGACTGCGCGGATCTGCCGAGATCCGGTCGTCCTGACATGCCGCTGCCCTGTGGCAGGCTGACGGTTATGTCCTGGCAACCCGTCGCCACAGGCCGGTCCGGCGCAGTCGTTTCCAGGGGCCCGGGTGTCTTCCGCAAGGAGGCACTCGATCCGAGGGAAGACCTGCGAGCGGAGGCAGAGCGGCTTGCCTGGCTGGGCGCGCACGGGATCCCTGTGCCCGAAGTTCTTGACGCCGACCGGACATTCCTCCTCACCCGAGAAGTCGCCGGGCGCACCGCCGCCGACCATTGGCCGACCGAGTCGCGACCGCGAGTAATAGATGCGTTGGCCCGCGTGACCCGGGACCTCCATGCCCTGCCGCTTGAGGACTGCCCGTTCGACCGCCGGTTGGAGGTGTCGATCCCGGAGGCGATGGAGGCGCAAGTAGACCTTGCGGATCTCGACCCCGAGCGACGCGGGTGGAGTCGCGAACGGTTGGTCGCGGAACTACTCAGCGACCGCCCCGAGCAGGAGGATCTCGTCGTGTGCCATGGTGATCTGTGCCTGCCCAACGTTCTGGTCGATCCTGACTCGTTTGCTGTCACCGGCGTCATCGACGCGGGGCGGTTGGGCATCGCCGACAGATGGACAGACCTGGCCATCGCCACCCGTTCACTAGCCAGCCCGCAGAATCCCCAGTTTGGGGAGTGGGCTGCACAGCGGTACCTCACGGCGTATGGCGTGTCGCTAGACATTCAGAAATGCGACTACTACCGACTCCTCGACGAGTTCTTCTAGTCCGGACGCAGCGTGAACGCGGGTGCTGCTAGACGCCCTCATCTGGCTCCCCTCTGTGTCAAGACACGGCTGGCAGGGGGGTTCTAGGCTGGGTGTTGACGGGCCCCGGAGTGGCTGATCCGAAGAGCCGGTGTTGGGGTTGTGAGCCGGTCGCGCTGGAGTCAGAGTCGCTACCTCGTTGCCCTCCCGGGCCCGTCGCCTCTGCTCTGATCGCGTCGTCGAGCATGGCGCGGTAGACGATGTTCGACAGTCGTCGTTTGAGTGCGCGCATGGCTTCCATCGAGGTCTTCCCGTCGGCTCTGCGACGGTCGTAGTAGCGACGGCCTTCGGTGTCGTTTCGCAGCTGGACGGTGGCCATGATGTGCAAGGTCCGGTTGATCTGCCGGTTCCCGGCTCGTGACAGCCGGTGCCGCACGTTGTCACCGGACGAGGCGTCGATCGGTGCAGTGCCGTTCCAGGACGCGAAGTGGTCGCGGTTGGGGAACCGGGTGATGTCGCCGACCTCGACTCGCGACGTGGCCAATGATGCGGCCGTCACGCTCCGCTACCCATGCCGCGACCTCGTAGTCCGGCGTGATGAACCTAGGGACGTTCTTTGGGAGGTATGGCGGGTAGCCGTCGAGCTCATGGACCTGCATCAACAACTCGAGGCAGGACGACGTGTCCTCCACCGTCTTCTCGCGTATGAGCACAAGACGAACGCTAACGGGATCCCTTCTGGGAGGGCTCGCTTCTGTGACGTGGCGCCACAGGTGACAAGCGTGCCGCTCGGACGAACCCCAATGTCTACCCCTTAGGTAGATCTTGACATTGACAGCGACTTGTCAAAGTTCGCTGCATCTCGACAAGTGTCGAGATGCAGCGGAGATTGGTGTCCCGCACACCGCGAACATTGGCGTTGACGTCCTGCTGGCGTTGGGCCCGCCAATGTTCGCGGCGCGAGCATGCTCAGCTGAGATCGGCGACGATAATCGGGCTCTTCACAATCCGGGGTGTAGTTGGGGTCTGAAGCCGCCGGTCTCGAGGAGGCTTCTGGCGATGTAGTTGGTCAGGTTGCGGAACCCGAGT
>NZ_LUPI01000089.1:0-34890 GCF_001627265.1 Nocardioides sp. REDSEA-S30_B4
GAGCTGGTCAGCAGGCATCGGTGGAGTCGGCACAACATCCCCCTCGGGGCAGGGGGTGTTGCGACATTCCTCTGACCCCGCAGACCTCTCGGCCGTGCGCGAGTGACCTCTCGGCGGTGCGCGAGCGACCTCTCGGCGGTCAGATGAGCCCGAGCTCGGTCACCGCGTCGCGCTCCTCGGCGAGCTCGGCGGTGGAGGCGTCGATCTTGCCGCGGGAGAAGTCGTCGATCTCGAGGCCCTCCACGATCTTCCAGTCGCCGTCCTTGGTGGTGACGGGGAAGGAGGAGATGAGGCCCTCGGGGACGCCGTACTCACCGTTGGAGGCGACGGCCATGGAGACCCAGTCGTTCTCGGCGGAGCCGTAGAGCCAGTCGCGGGCGGCGTCGATGGTGGCCGATGCGGCGGAGGCGGCCGAGGAGGAGCCCCGGGCCTCGATGATCGCGGCGCCGCGCTTGGCGACGGTCGGGATGAAGGTGTTCTCCAGCCACTCCTGGTCGTTCACCGTCTCGGCGGCGTTCTTGCCGGCGACCTCGGCGTGGAACAGGTCGGGGTACTGCGTGGCGGAGTGGTTGCCCCAGATCGTCATCTTGGTGATGTCGGTGACCGAGGCGCCGGTCTTCGCGGCCAGCTGCGAGATCGCGCGGTTGTGGTCGAGGCGGGTCAGCGCGGAGAACCGCTCGGCCGGGATGTCCGGGGCGTTCTTCATCGCGATGAGCGCGTTGGTGTTGGCCGGGTTGCCCGTGACGCCGACGCGGACGTCGTCGGCGGCGACGGCGTTGAGCGCCTTGCCCTGGGCGGTGAAGATCGCGCCGTTGGCCTCGAGGAGGTCACCGCGCTCCATGCCCGGGCCGCGCGGGCGGGCGCCGACGAGCAGGGCGAGGTTGACGCCGTCGAAGATCTTCTCCGGGTCGTCGCCGATCTCGACGCCGGCCAGGCCGGGGAACGCGCAGTCGTCCAGCTCCATGACGACACCCTCGAGCGCCTTGAGCGCGGGGGTGATCTCGAGCAGGCGCAGCTCGATGGGGCGCTCGGAGGTGAGCGCACCGCTGGCGAGGCGGAAGAGCAGGCTGTAGCCGATCTGGCCGGCGGCGCCGGTCACGGCCACCTTCAGCGGGGTGGTGGTCACGCAGGTCTCCTAGGAAGAGGGTCCGAGACGATCACGAACGGATCACGAACATTGGCTCCCGGTGACGCTAGCAGCGGGTGGGACGGTCCTGTCAGGCTGGCCCTGCAGGCGTCAGGTATCTTGACGTCAAGAAACACTGCCAGCATCGAGCCGACGATCGTCCAGGAGCCGCCGGAAACCATGGCCACCATCATCTACACCCACACCGACGAGGCGCCGCTGCTCGCGACGTACTCCTTCCTGCCGATCATCCAGGCGTACGCCGCCAAGGCCGGTGTCGAGGTCGAGACCCGCGACATCTCCCTCTCCGGCCGCATCCTGGCCGCCTTCGACCTCGCCGACGACGCGCTGGCCGAGCTCGGTGAGCTCGCGACCAAGCCCGAGGCGAACATCATCAAGCTGCCCAACATCTCCGCCTCCGTGCCGCAGCTGAAGGCCGCGATCAAGGAGCTGCAGGAAAAGGGCTTCGAGCTGCCCGACTACCCCGAGTCCCCCTCCACCCCGGAGCAGGAGGAGATCCGCGCCAAGTACGACAAGGTCAAGGGCTCCGCGGTCAACCCGGTCCTGCGTGAGGGCAACTCCGACCGTCGCGCCCCGGCCGCGGTCAAGGGCTACGCCAAGAAGTACCCCCACCGCATGGGTGCCTGGAGCAAGGACTCCAAGACCGCGGTCGCGACCATGGGCAAGGACGACTTCCGCTCCAACGAGCAGTCGGTCGTCATGCCGGCCGCCGACACCCTCTCGATCGTGCTCAAGGGCGCTGACGGCACCGAGACCGTCCTCAAGGACGGCCTGGCCGTCGAGGCCGGCGAGGTCGTGGACTCGACGTTCATGAACGTCGCCGCGCTGCGCCGCTTCCTCACCGAGCAGATCGCCCGCGCCAAGGCCGACGACGTGCTCTTCTCGCTGCACATGAAGGCCACGATGATGAAGGTCTCCGACCCGATCATCTTCGGTCACGCCGTGCAGGCGTTCTTCCCGACCCTCTTCGAGCAGTACGGCGAGCAGCTCGCCGCCGCGGGCGTCTCGCCCAACGACGGCCTCGGCGGTCTGCTCTCCGCGGTCAAGGACCTCCCCGAGGGCGAGGCCATCGAGGCCGCCGTCAAGCAGGGCCTGGCCGACGGCCCGCGGATGGCGATGGTCGACGACCGCAAGGGCATCACCAACCTGCACGTCCCCTCCGACGTGATCATCGACGCCTCGATGCCGGCGATGATCCGCATCGGCGGCCACATGTGGGGTCCCGACGGCAACGAGGACGACTGTCTGGCGGTCATCCCCGACTCCTCCTACGCCGGCGTCTACGCCGCGGTCATCGAGGACTGCAAGGCCAACGGCGCCTACGACCCGGCCACGATGGGCTCGGTGCCCAACGTCGGCCTGATGGCCCGCAAGGCCGAGGAGTACGGCTCGCACGACAAGACCTTCGAGATCCCGGCCGCCGGGACCGTGGAGATCCGCAACAGCGCCGGTGAGGTCCTCACCTCCCACGACGTGGAGCCCGGTGACATCTGGCGCGCCTGCCAGACCAAGGACGAGCCGATCCGCGACTGGGTGAAGCTGGCCGTCACCCGCGCCCGCGCCTCGCAGACGCCGGCCGTGTTCTGGCTCGACGAGACCCGCGCGCACGACGCCAACCTCATCGAGAAGGTCAAGGCCTACCTGCCCGAGCACGACACCGACGGGCTGACCATCGAGATCATGGCGCCGGCCGAGGCCACGACGTACTCCGTCGAGCGCATCCGCCGGGGCGAGGACACCATCTCGGTGACCGGCAACGTGCTGCGCGACTACAACACCGACCTGTTCCCGATCCTCGAGGTCGGCACGTCGGCGAAGATGCTCTCGATCGTCCCGCTGATGAACGGCGGCGGCCTCTTCGAGACCGGCGCGGGCGGCTCGGCCCCCAAGCACGTCCAGCAGCTGCTGGAGGAGAACTACCTGCGCTGGGACTCCCTGGGTGAGTTCTTCGCGCTGGCGGCCTCCTTCGAGCACCTCGCCGGGTACGCCGACAACGCCGGCGCCCAGGTGCTGGCCGACACCCTCGACGCTGCGACCGCGACGTTCCTGGAGAACGACAAGTCGCCGACGCGCAAGATCGGCGGCATCGACAACCGCGGCTCGCACTTCTACCTCGCGATGTACTGGGCCCAGGAGCTCGCGAAGCAGACGGCGAACCCCGAGCTGGCCGAGGTCTTCAAGCCGCTCGCGGAGAAGCTGACCGCCGCCGAGGAGACCATCGTCTCCGAGCTCAACGGCGTCCAGGGCAGCCCGGCCGACGTGGGCGGCTACTACCGCCCGGTCGACGAGAAGGCCGACGAGGTCATGCGTCCCTCGGCCACGCTGAACGAGGCGCTCGCCGCCTTCTGACGCACCGCTCGCACGACGAGCACACGGCTCCACCACGGCATAGCCCCGGGAACAACTCCCGGGGCTTTGTCGTTGCCGCTGAGGAACGCCATGCTTGACCGGTAAACCCAGCCTCCTCCGCACCGCCCCTCCTCTGCCCCCCAGGAGCACGATGACCAGCCTCGCCGAGCCCGATGCGCCGATCGCCGTCGGCACCGCCGTGCACCCGGTCTCGCGACTGCGGTTCGCCGTCGCCGTGACCGCGTTGGCCACGGGCGGGTTCGCGATCGGCACCACCGAGTTCGTCACGATGGGGCTGCTGCCCCAGATCGCCGACGGCGTGGGCGTGAGCATCCCGCAGGCCGGGCACCTGATCTCGGCGTACGCGCTGGGGGTCGTCGTCGGTGCGCCGCTGCTGGCCGCGCTGGGCGCCAAGCTGCCGCGCCGCGGGCTGCTGGTCGGGCTGATCGCCAGCTTCGGCCTGCTCAACCTGCTGAGCGCAGCGATGTCGCACTACGGCCTGCTGGCGTTCGTCCGGTTCCTCGACGGGCTGCCGCACGGTGCCTACTTCGGTGTGGCGGCGCTCACCGCGGCCGGCATGGTCGCCCCGGAGCGCCGGGGGAGGGCCCTGGCGCTGGTGATGATGGGCATCCCCGTCGCCAACGTCCTCGGCGTCCCCGCGGCGACGCTGCTGGGTCAGCAGCTCGGCTGGCGCGCGGCCTTCGTGGCCGTCGGTGTCATCAGCGCGGTGACGGTCGTGCTGATCCTGGCGTTCGTGCCGAGCACGCCCGGCGACCGCACGGCCTCGACCCGGCGCGAGCTCACCGCCCTGCGCCACCCCCAGCTCTGGTACGCCGTCGGCGCCTCGGGCATCGGCTTCGGCGGCCTCTTCGCGCTGGTCTCCTACATCGCCCCGATCACGACCGACGTCGGCGGGCTCGCCGAGTCCACCGTGGCGGTCTTCCTGCTCGTCATCGGGCTGGGCATGGTCGTGGGCAACATGGTCGCGGGCCGGATGGTCGACTGGTCGGTGCAGCACAGCCTGCAGATCGGCTCGGTCGGCCTGGCCGCGGCACTGCTCGCGTACTGGGTGCTGGCGCCGTACGGCTGGTGGGCGCTGGTCGCGGGCTTCATGGTGACCGTCGTCGGCTCCGTGCTGGCGCTCGGTTTCCAGGTACGGCTGATCGACGCCGCCGAGCACGCGCAGACCCTGGGCGCGGCGTTGAGCCACGCCAGCCTCAACATCGGCAACAGCCTGGGCGCCTTCCTCGGCGGTGCCGTGATCGCCGCCGGATGGGGCCTGCGGGCGCCGCTGCTGGTCGGTGTCGGCCTGGCGCTGGCGGGCCTGGTCGTCCTGGCGCTGGCCCGGCGAGCGGAGCGGAGCGCGCGTCAGGGAGAATGACGCGCATGTCAGCGACGACCGAGCCCGAGGTGGCCGTGCCCAGCGCACCCACCGGCGGAGCCCGTCCCCGTGTCCTGTCCGGCATCCAGCCGACCGCCGACTCGTTCCACTTCGGGAACTACCTCGGCGCTCTGCGCCAGTGGGTGGACCTGCAGCGGGACCACCAGCCCTTCTTCTTCATCGCCGACCAGCACGCGATCACCGTCGAGCAGGACCCCAAGGTCCTGCGCGAGCGGACGCTGCGGGCCGCGGCGCAGCTGCTGGCGATGGGCATCGACCCGACGCGCAGCGCGATCTTCGTGCAGAGCCAGGTGCCCGAGCACGCGCAGCTGTCGTGGGTGCTGCAGTGCCTGACCGGCTTCGGCGAGGCCCGACGGATGACGCAGTTCAAGGACAAGTCGGCCAAGCAGGGGGAGGGGGCCGCGAGCGTCGGCCTGTTCACCTACCCGATCCTGCAGGCCGCCGACATCCTGCTCTACCGCCCGCACTACGTGCCGGTCGGTGAGGACCAGCGCCAGCACCTCGAGCTGACCCGCGACCTCGCGCAGCGGTTCAACCACCGCTACAAGAAGACCTTCCGGCTGCCCGAGCCCTACATCCTCAAGGCCACCGCGAAGATCGCCGACCTACAGGACCCGACCTCGAAGATGTCGAAGTCGGCGTCCTCGCCGGCCGGCATCATCGAGATGCTCGACGAGCCGTCGCGCAGCGCGAAGAAGATCCGCTCGGCGGTGACCGACTCCGACGGCGACATCCGCTTCGACCCCGAGGGCAAGCCGGGCATCTCCAACCTGCTGACGATCTACAGCGCGCTCACCGCGCGCTCGGTGAGCGACCTGGTCGAGGAGTACGCCGGCCAGGGCTACGGCGACCTGAAGAAGGACCTCGCCGAGGTCGTGGTCAACTTCGTGACGCCGTTCCGGGAGCGGACCCTGGAGCTGCTCGACGACCAGACACATCTCTCCCAGGTGCTGCACCAGGGTGCCGAGCAGGCGCGCGCGGTCGCGGAGGCGACCCTGCGCGACGTGTACCAGAGGGTGGGATTCGTCGCCCGGAGCTCCGGCTAGGGTCGAGGGCGTGCCCACGATCGGAGTCGCCGTCGCGATCCCGGACCCCTGGGGCGAGCAGCTCCAGGCCTACCGGGAGTCGCTCGGGGACCCCTCGGCCTCGCTCATCCCCACGCACATCACGTTGGTCCCGCCGACGGTGCTGGCCGAGGACGGGCTCGCCGAGGTCGAGTCGCACCTGGCCGACGTGGCGGGGGAACGGCCGGCCTTCCGGGTGCACCTGCGGGGTACCGACACCTTCCGACCGGTCTCCCCGGTGGTCTTCGTGAGCCTCGCGGAGGGGGCCGAGCACTGCGCACGGCTGGCCGACGCCGTACGCCGGGGGCCGCTGGACGTGGACCTCGACTTCCCCTACCACCCGCACGTGACGGTCGCCCACGACGTGCAGGACGACTTGTTGGACCGGGCGCAGCACGAGCTCGAGGGGTTCGAGTGCGCCTTCGACGTGGAGGAGTTCCACCTCTACGTGCACGACGAGGTCGCCGGCTGGCGGCCCTACCGCGACTACGCCCTGGAGGGGGCGCCGGAGAGGGAGCGCTGAGATGGCGTCGATCAAGGAGCGGATCGCTGGTCTGCGCGAGCGCTACGGCTGGATCGACCACGTGGTGCGGATGCAGGAGCACTTCGGGTCGGTGAAGGCCGGGCAGCAGGCCGGCGCGATCACCTACTTCGCGTTCCTGTCGTTCTTCCCGATCCTGGCGCTGGCCTTCTTCACCGTCGGTGTCGTCTCGACGGTCGTCGACGGAGCCAACGACGCGCTGCGCAGCGCCATCGAGTCGCTGTTCCCCGGGATGATCGGCCAGGGCGAGGGGCAGCTGCAGCTCTCCGACTTCCGCACCTTCACCGGCCTGGCCGGTGTCATCGGTCTGGCCGGTGTCCTCTACTCCGGGCTCGGCTGGATCTCGGCGCTGCGGCAGGCGCTGGTGACGGTCTTCGAGCTGCCGGAGGACGAGCTGCTGGGCTTCGTGGCCGGCAAGCTGCGCGACCTGGTGGTGCTCGCCTCGATCGGCCTGACGCTGCTGGTGGCGGTCGGCGTGAGCGGGCTGGTCTCCGGCTTCTCGGCGGACCTGCTCGACTTCGTCGGGCTCGACCAGGAGCTCTCCTGGCTGGTCAAGCTGATCACCGTCGTGCTGGGCCTGGCGGCCAACGCGCTGCTGTTCTTCACGATCTTCAAGCTGCTGGGCCGGGCGGAGGTGCCGAACCGCTCGCTGTGGTCCGGCGCGATCCTCGGCGCGGTCCTCTTCGAGCTGCTCAAGCGGCTGGCGGGGCTGATCATCGCCCAGACCCAGGGCCAGCCGGCGTTCCAGGCCTTCGGGATCGCCCTGGTGATGCTGGTGTGGATCAACTACTTCTCGCGCCTCGTCCTGTACGCCGCGGCGTGGTCCTACACGGCGCCGGAGGCCCGGGCCGCCCGGGAGGCGGCCGCGCTGGCCGAGCCCGCGGAGCCGGTGCAGGGGCCGCCGCTGCCGTCGGGTGAGGACACATCGCTGACCGACGCCTCCGCTGGTGGACGCTCGTTCGCCAAACCCTTCCTGGCCGGAGTCGCCGCCGGAGCCGGCGTCCTCCTGGCCGCCCGACGACGCAAGGACGACGACTGATGCGCGCCAACCGCCCCCTCGCCTGGCTGCTCGCCGGCATCGCCGGCTGGAACCTGCTGACCTGGACGATGTTCGCCCGCAACCTCGCCGAGGCCCACGCCGCCGGCGAGGACCGGCCTCAGGGGTACTGGATCGCGCACACGGGGCTGATCATCGTGAACCTGGTGATCACCGCTGTGCTGGCTGGCATCTCCTGGCGGTCGCTGCGGCCGAGGGGTTGAGCGACGGGCTCGGCTCGCAAGGGTGCTCCGGACGGTCACGACAGGAGGTCCCGCTCGTAGCCAGACGGACCGAAAGGGGTCAGAAAGGCCGCCGTTCAACGTCGGACCAGGGTCTCGGCAGCGGTTCGGTCCGTCTGGCTACGGATGCGCTACATCGGTGCTGTGACCCGACAGGGCCAACTGGAGGGCCTGGTCGGCACCTGGTGCGGACGACGACCTCCAGATGCGGCGTGCACGTGCGACCAGCCGACTCCGTAGGGCCGATGTACCAGATGCAGAGAGCCGGGCCGCCCCGAACGAAGGGACGACCCGGCTCTCCGGTGGAGCTGAGGCTCAGAGACCCATGCGCATGGCGTCGCGCAGGTCCTTGTTGAGCTGGGAGATCACGTCGAGCGGGATCTCCTTGGGGCAGGCGCTGGCGCACTCGCCGATGTTGGTGCAGCCACCGAAGCCCTCGTGGTCGTGCTGGGCGACCATGTCGACCACGCGCGAGTAGCGCTCGGGCTGACCCTGGGGGAGCTCGCCGAGGTGGGTGATCTTGGCACCCATGAACAGCGACGCCGAGCCGTTGGGGCAGGCGGCGACGCAGGCGCCGCAGCCGATGCAGGTGGCGACGTTGAAGGCGCGCATGGCCTTGTCACGCGGCGCGGGCACCGAGTTGGCCTCGGGGGCCGAGCCGGTGTTCGCCGAGATGAAGCCGCCGGACTGGATGATCCGGTCGAAGGCCGAGCGGTCCACGATCAGGTCACGCACGACCGGGAACGCGTCCGCGCGCCACGGCTCGATGGTGATGGTGTCGCCGTCGTTGAACGAGCGCATGTGCAGCTGGCAGGTCGTGGTGACCTCCGGGCCGTGCGCCTCGCCGTTGATCATCAGCGAGCAGGTGCCGCAGATGCCCTCACGGCAGTCGTGGTCGAAGGCGACCGGCTCCTGACCCTCGCCCTGCAGCTTCTCGTTGAGGACGTCGAGCATCTCCAGGAAGCTCATGTCGGCCGAGATGCCGTCGAGGTCGTAGGTCTGCAGGGCGCCCTGGGCGCTCGCGTTCTCCTGGCGCCAGATCTTGAGGGTGAGTCTCACTTGTAGCTCCGCTGCTTCATCTCGATGGCCGTGTAGACGAGGTCTTCCTTGTGCAGGACGGGCTGGCCGCCCTCGCCGCCGAACTCCCAGGCCGCGACGTAGGCGAACTCGTCGTCGTGACGCAGCGCCTCGCCGTCCTCGGTCTGGGACTCGGCCCGGAAGTGACCGCCGCAGGACTCACGGCGGTTGAGGGCGTCGATGCACATGAGCTCGCCCAGCTCGAGGAAGTCGGCGACGCGGCCGGCCTTCTCCAGGCTCTGGTTGAGCGAGTCCGCGGTGCCGAGCACCTTGACGTTGCTCCAGAAGTCGGCCTTGAGCTCGCGGATCATGTCGATCGCCTTGCGCAGGCCGTCCTCGGTGCGCTCCATCCCGCAGTACTCCCACATGATGTTGCCCAGCTCCTTGTGGTAGCTGTCCACCGTGCGGGTGCCGTTGATCGAGAGGAACTTCTGGATCCGGTCCTCGACCTCGGTGCGGGCTGCGACGACCTCGGGGTGCGACTCGTCGATCGCGTCGAACGGGCCGTCGGCGAGGTACTCGCGGATGGTGTTCGGCAGCACGAAGTAGCCGTCGGCCAGACCCTGCATCAGCGCCGAGGCACCGAGGCGGTTGGCGCCGTGGTCGGAGAAGTTCGCCTCGCCGGTGACGAAGAGGCCATCGATGTTGGACTGCAGGTCGTAGTCGACCCACAGGCCACCCATGACGTAGTGCACGGCGGGGTAGATGCGCATCGGCACCTCGTAGGGGTTCTCGCCCGTGATCCGCTCGTACATGTCGAAGAGGTTGTCGTACTTCTCGCGCACCGCGTCCTCGCCCAGACGCTTGATCGCGTCGGCGAAGTCGAGGTAGACGCCGCGGCGGAAGTCGCCGACCATCGGGCCCACGCCGCGACCCTCGTCGCAGACGTTCTTGGCCTGGCGGGAGGCGATGTCGCGGGGGACCAGGTTGCCGAAGGAGGGGTAGATCCGCTCCAGGTAGTAGTCGCGGTCCTCCTCGGGGATGTCGCGCGGGTCCTTGGTGCAGTCCTCGGCCTTCTTCGGCACCCAGATGCGACCGTCGTTGCGCAGCGACTCCGACATCAGCGTCAGCTTCGACTGGTGGTCGCCGGAGACCGGGATGCAGGTCGGGTGGATCTGCGTGTAGCAGGGGTTGGCCATGTAGGCGCCCTTGCGGTGCGCACGCCACGCGGCGGTGACGTTGGACCCCATCGCGTTGGTCGAGAGGAAGAAGACGTTGCCGTAGCCGCCCGAGGCCAGCACCACGACGTCGGCGAGGTGGGTCTCGATCGCGCCGGTGACCATGTCGCGGGCGATGATCCCGCGGGCCTTGCCGTCGACGATGATCAGCTCGAGCATCTCGTGGCGGGTGTACTGCGTGACCGTGCCGGCCGCGACCTGACGCTCCATCGCCTGGTATGCGCCGATCAGCAGCTGCTGACCGGTCTGGCCACGGGCGTAGAACGTGCGGGAGACCTGCACACCACCGAACGAGCGGTTGTCCAGCAGACCGCCGTACTCACGCGCGAAGGGGACACCCTGCGCGACGCACTGGTCGATGATGTTCGCCGAGACCTCGGCGAGGCGGTAGACGTTGGACTCGCGCGAGCGGTAGTCGCCGCCCTTCACGGTGTCGTAGAAGAGGCGGTACGTCGAGTCGCCGTCCTCCTTGTAGTTCTTCGCCGCGTTGATGCCGCCCTGCGCGGCGATCGAGTGCGCCCGGCGCGGGGAGTCCTGGTAGCAGAAGGACTTCACGTTGTAGCCGGCCTCGCCCAGCGTGGCCGCGGCAGCGCCGCCGGCCAGGCCGGTGCCGACGATGATCACGTCGAGCTTGCGGCGGTTGGCCGGGTTGACCAGCCGGTTGTTCATCTTGTGGGTGGTCCAGCGGTCCTTGATCGGACCGGCCGGGGCCTTGGTGTCCGCGATCTTCTCGCCCAGCGTGTAGTAGCCGTGCGCGTCGTCGGACTGCTGGTTCGGCGGCGTGGTCAGGACGGTGTTGCCGCTGACGTCGACGGTGGATGCCATGTGTCGGTCTCTCCGGTTCGGTGCTGTCGTGGGGCCGCGGTCAGTCGATGACGCCGAGGAGGACGAAGATCGGGACCAGCGAGAAGCCGCCCGCGATCACGATCGCCAGCACCCAGCCGGCGGTGCGGGCCCGCGTGCGGGCAGCCGCCGAGTTGGTCCAGCCGAGGGTCTGCATCGCGCTGAAGGTGCCGTGGTGCAGGTGCAGCGCCAGGGCGGCCATCGCGGCGAGGTAGATCAGTGTCATCCACCACAGGTCGAAGGTGTCGACCATGAGCTGGTAGGGGTTGTCGGTCTCGCCGCCGGACGGGTTCACCTTGACGATGGTGAAGTTCAGCAGGTGCCAGACCAGGAAGACCAGGATCGTCAGGCCGCCCCAGCGCATCGTGCGCGAGGAGATCGACGAGTGCTTGTTCTTCTTGACCGCGTACTTCACGGTGCGCGCGGCGCCGGCGCGACGCGCCAGGATCAGCGCGGACGACACGTGCACCACCAGGGAGACGATCAGGACGAGTCGGATCACCCAGAGCAGGCCGCTCTCGGGGAGCATGGGCTCGCCGATCGTGCGCAGGTGGTGCGCGTACTCGTTGAACGACTCCTCACCGGCGAAGGCCTTGAGGTTGCCGTACATGTGCGTGAGGACGAAGCCGATGAAGATCAGGCCGCTGACGGCCATCGTGATCTTCAGGGTGATCGTCGAGCGCGAGGCGCGCGCTCCTCGGACGAGAGTCGGGGTTGCCACAAGGGAGCACGGTAGCGCGAGGAGCGCGCGCCTTTGCCCCCCGGAGGTGTGACATATCCCCCTTCGTCGCCTACCCGGAGGCAAATGAGGGTACCCTCACCTGCCGCCCGACGCGCTCCACCAGCTCGTCCACCGCGAGCGTCCACGACCGCTGCTCGGCGAGCGCGCGGGCACGAGCGCCCATCGGCGCCCGCCGGCTGTCGGCCACCAGCGACGCCACCGCCCGACGCAGGTCGCTCCCGCTGCCCGGCGCGTGCAGCAGCCCGGTCTCCAAGTGACGCACCACCTCGGGCGCGCCGCCGGCCCGGGGTGCCACCACCGGTACGCCGGAGGCGGCCGCCGCACGCAGCACGTGGCAGCAGCCCTCCTCCTCGCCGGGGTGGACCAGGACGTCGAGGCTCGCCAGCGCCACGGCGAGGTCGCCGGTCCCCAGGGCGCCGGTGATCTTGGCCTGGGGGAGCCGCTGCGCCAGCCACTCGCGCTGCTGCCCGTCGCCGAGCAGCACCGGGCGCACGCCCGGCACGTCGGCCAGCGCCGCCAACCGTCGTACGCCGTGGCGCTTGCGGAGCTCACCGGCGTACCCGACGACCACCAGCGGCTCGGGCCGCGACGAGGCCCGTGACCAGTGCCGGTGCAGCCAGTCGTCGCGCAGCGCCGGGGTGAAGGCGCAGGAGTCCACGCCGGGCGACCAGACCTCGGCACGCACGCCGCCGGCCGCGAATCGAGTCTGCAGCCACCGCGAGGTGGTCAGCAGCAGGTCGGCCCGGTCGGCCACCCGGCTGCGCCACAGCGCCCACGCCGCGGTGGGGACCGCGCTGCGCTGGAGCACCACCGTGCGCACGCCGGTGCGGCCGGCCTGCGAGAGTGCCTTGCGCCCCAGGCCGCCGGGGCCCGGGAAGGGGTCGACGGCCAGGACCACGTCGGGGGAGAAGGAGTCGACCGCGGCACGCACCTGGCCGCCGGTCGCGGCCAGGGGGCTGACCCGCACGACCTCGGCGCCGCGGTAGTCCCGCAGGCCGGGCGCGGGGGCGACGACGCGCACCTCGCGGCCGGTGTCGACCAGCCGGTCGACGAGGGCCTTGAGGGTGCCGGAGGTGCCGTCGGGCGCGGGGAAGGCCGACTCGGTGACGAGGAGGATTCGGGTCATGACGCCACCGTGCCCCTGTCGTGGGGCACGACAGGGGCACGGCGGTTGCTGTGCGTCGGACAGAGGGTGAACCCTCCGTGACGGATCAGCCCATCAGGAGTCAGCCCAGCAGGGATCAGCCCAGTGCGGCGACCGCGGCGTCGTAGTCGGGCTCCTGGGCGATCTCCTCGACCAGCTGGCTGTGCAGGACGGTGCCGTCGGTGTCGATGACGACGACCGAGCGGGCGAGCAGGCCCTCGAACTTGCCGTCGAGCAGGCGCACGCCGTAGGCGTCGCCGAAGTCGGAGCGGAACGCCGAGCCGGTCGCGACCGACTCGATGCCCTCGGCGCCGCAGAAGCGGGCCTGGGCCATCGGCAGGTCGTTGCTGACGCAGACCACCGTGGTGTTGTCCAGGCCGGCGGCGAGCTCGTTGAACTTCCGCACGCTCGCGGCGCACACGCCGGTGTCGACGCTGGGGAAGATGTTGAGCACCGTGCGGGTGCCCTCCTCCAGGCTCACCTCGGAGAAGTCCGGGGCCAGCAGGGAGAACGCGGGAGCAGCGGAGCCGACGGCCGGGAGCTCGCCGGCGGTCGTGACGGGGTTGCCGCCGAGGTGAGTGGTAGCCATGGGAGTTGCCTACCAGGCCGCTGGTCGTCGCGGGGGCGCCAGGTCGGTGACGAGACGCCCGAGCAGGTGCTCGGTCGAAAACATCACACTCTGTAGCCGACGTCACTCCGCGCTCCTATGGTTCGCACCATGACTGGACCCGAGGGCGCGCTGGAGCTCGCCCACGCCGAAGACGCCTGGACCCGGGCGGACTGGGAGAAGGCCACCGCCGCCGTGCTGCGCAAGTCGCGCCGGATGAGCGAGGAGGACGCCGACTCCCTGGTGTGGGACAAGCTGACCCGCCGCACGTTGGACGGACTCGACATCACCCCGCTCGGCACCCCGAGCTCGCTGGAGGGCCTGGCGACCGCCGGCCGCCCGGCGCGCGCGGGCGACTGGGACGTGCGCTCGCTGGTCGAGGCCGGCCCGGAGAAGCAGCTCAACGAGGCGGCGCTGGTCGACCTCGACGGCGGGGTCACCTCGCTGTGGCTGCAGCTCGACGCCGGCGCCGACCTGGCCACCCTGCTCGAGGGCGTGCTCCTCGACCTGGCCCCGGTCGCGCTCGACGCCGCCGACCCCCTCGCGGCGGCGCAGGCCTTCCTTGAGCACGCCGGCGACACCGACCTGGCCACCGGCACCAACCTCGGCGCCCCGGCCACCGCCGACGACGAGACCCTCACCGCTGTCGCCCGGCTCGCCCGCGAGCGCGGGCTGCTGGGTGTCGTGGTCGACGGCACGAAGATCCACGACCGCGGCGCCTCCGACGTCACCGAGCTCGGCTGGGTCCTCGCGGCCGGAGCCCGCGTGCTGCGCGTCCTCGAGGCCGCCGGCATCAGCGCCGCCGACGCCGCCGGGCTCATCGAGCTGCGGTTGGCCGTCACCGACGAGCAGTTCGCCTCGATCGCCAAGCTCCGCGCCGTGCGCCGCCTCTGGGCGCGGGTGCTGGAGCTCTCCGGCGTGAGCGGCGTGGACGCCCGCGTCCACGCCGTCACCAGCCGCCCGATGATGAGCACCTACGACCCCTACGTGAACATGCTGCGCACCACCGTCGCCGCGTTCGCCGCGGGCGTCGGCGGCGCGGACAGCGTCACGGTGCTGCCCTTCGACGCGCCGCTGGGCCGCCCCGACGTCTTCGGGCGCCGGATCGCGCGCAACACCCACCACCTGCTCATCGACGAGTCCCACGTCGCGCACGTGGCCGACCCCGCCGGCGGTGCGTACGCCGTCGAGGAGCTCACCGACTCGATGGCCGTGGCCGCCTGGGAGGCGCTCGGTCGCCTCGACGGTGCCGAGGGTCCTGACGCCGCCGCGCTCGAGGAGATGGTGGCCGCGACCGTGGAGCAGCGCGACCGCGAGGTCGCCACGCGCCAGCGCCCGCTCACCGGCCTGACCGAGTTCCCCAACCTCGGCGAGGAGCTGCCGGTCCGCGAGCCCTACTCCGGCTGGGAGGGCGTGCGCTCCTACGGCGCCGCCTTCGAGGCGATGCGCGCCGAGCCGCCCGCCGCCAGGGTTTTCCTGGCGACGATGGGCCCGATCGCCCAGCACACCGCCCGCGCCACCTTCGCCACCAACCTGTTGGCCGCCGGTGGCGTCGCCGTCGACGTGGCGGGCGCGACCGACGGTCCCCAGGCCCTGGTGGCGGCCTACGACGGGCAGCCGGTCGTCTGCCTGGCCGGCGCCGACCCGACGTACGCCGAGTGGGGCGAGGCCGCGGCGACCGCGCTGCGTGAAGCCGGCGCCTCCCGCGTGATCATCGCCGGCAGGTCGACCGAGTGGACCGACGACTCCTGCGCGATGGGCGTGGACGCCCTCGCGTTCCTCACCCGCACCAGGGAGGCCCTCCGATGAGTGTCCCGTCCAGCTTCGCCGGCCTGCCCCTCGTGGGCGAGGGCGCGGCCCCGTCGACCGGCACCCCGGCCCACGACCTGTGGACCGCGCCGGAGGGCATCGCGATCAAGACGTCCTACGGGCCCGACGACCTCGAGGGCCTCGACGCCCTCGACACCTACCCCGGCCTCAGCCCGTTCCTGCGCGGGCCCTACCCGACGATGTACACCACCCAGCCGTGGACCATCCGTCAGTACGCCGGCTTCTCCACCGCCGAGGAGTCCAACGCGTTCTACCGCCGCAACCTCGCGGCCGGTCAGAAGGGCCTGTCGGTCGCCTTCGACCTCGCCACCCACCGTGGCTACGACTCCGACCACCCGCGCGTGCGCGGTGACGTCGGCATGGCCGGTGTCGCGATCGACTCGATCTACGACGCCCGCACCCTCTTCGAGGGCATTCCGCTGGACCAGATGTCGGTCTCGATGACCATGAACGGCGCCGTGCTGCCGGTGATGGCGCTCTACATCGCCGCCGCGGAGGAGCAGGGCGTCAAGCCCGAGCAGCTCGCCGGGACCATCCAGAACGACATCCTCAAGGAGTTCATGGTCCGCAACACCTACATCTACCCGCCGGCGCCGTCGATGCGGATCATCTCCGACATCTTCGCCTTCACCGCCGAGCGGATGCCGCGGTTCAACTCGATCTCGATCTCCGGCTACCACATGCAGGAGGCCGGGGCGACCAACGACCTCGAGCTCGCCTACACCCTCGCCGACGGCGTCGAGTACATCCGCGCCGGCCTCGAGGCCGGCCTCGACATCGACGCCTTCGCGCCCCGGCTGAGCTTCTTCTGGGCGATCGGCATGAACTTCTTCATGGAGGTCGCGAAGATGCGCGCCGCCCGCGCGCTGTGGTCGCGCCTGGTGCGCGAGTTCGACCCGAAGAACCCCAAGTCGCTCTCGCTGCGCACTCACTCCCAGACCTCCGGCTGGTCCCTGACCGCCCAGGACGTCTTCAACAACGTCGGCCGCACCTGCATCGAGGCGATGGCCGCCACCCAGGGCCACACCCAGTCGCTGCACACCAACGCGCTGGACGAGGCGATCGCGCTGCCGACCGACTTCTCGGCCCGCATCGCGCGCAACACCCAGCTGTTGCTGCAGCAGGAGTCCGGCACCACCCGCACCATCGACCCGTGGGCCGGCTCCTACTACGTCGAGCGCCTGACCCACGACCTCGCCGAGCGCGCCTGGGGCCACATCCAGGAGGCCGAGCGGGCCGGCGGCATGGCCAAGGCCATCGAGCAGGGCATCCCCAAGATGCGCATCGAGGAGGCCGCCGCGCGCACCCAGGCCCGCCTGGACTCCGGCGCCCAGAAGCTGATCGGCGTCAACACCTACCGGCTCGCCGCCGAGGACAAGCTCGACGTCCTGCGCGTCGACAACGACGACGTCTACCGCCGCCAGGTCGCCAAGCTCGAGCGGCTGCGCGCCGAGCGCGACGACGACGCCGTCCGGTCCTCGCTCGAGGCGCTCACCCGCTCCGCGGAGCAGGGCAGCACCGGCATGGACGGCAACCTGCTCGCCCTGGCCGTCGCCGCCGCCCGCAACAAGGCCACCGTCGGTGAGATCTCCGGCGCGCTGGAGAAGGTCTACGGCCGCCACCAGGCCGTGATCCGTACGATCAGCGGCGTGTTCCGCGACGAGTCCGGCGACGGCGAGGGTGCCACCCAGGTCAAGCAGGTGCTCGCCGAGACCGCGGAGTTCGAGGAAGCCGAGGGCCGCCGCCCGCGCATCCTGGTCGCCAAGATGGGCCAGGACGGCCACGACCGCGGCCAGAAGGTCATCGTCTCCGCCTTCGCCGACATGGGCTTCGACGTCGACGTGGGGCCGCTGTTCTCGACGCCCGAGGAGGTCGCGCAGCAGGCGGTCGACAACGACGTGCACATCGTCGGTGTCAGCTCGCTGGCCGCGGGCCACCTCACCCTGCTCCCGGCGCTGCGCAGCGCGCTGGCCGAGCAGGGCCGTGACGACATCATGGTCGTCATCGGGGGCGTCATCCCGCCCGACGACGTGCCGACCCTGCTGGAGATGGGTGCCGCCGAGGTGTTCCTGCCCGGCACGGTCATCGCACAGTCGGCGCTCTCGCTGCTGGCCACGCTGCGCGAGCAGCTCGGTCACTGATGGCGGCTCCCGACCGGGACAGGGACCAGGAGAAGGTCGACCGGCTCGTCGAGGGCATCCGCGCGCAGCGACGCGCGGCGGTCTCGCAGGCGATCACGCTGGTCGAGTCCTCCCGTCCGCAGCACCGTGCCCAGGCGCGGGCGCTGCTGACCGAGCTGGCCGAGGAGTCCGGAGGGTCCGACGTGGTCCGGGTCGGGATCTCCGGCGTGCCGGGGGTCGGTAAGTCGACGTTCATCGAGGCGCTCGGCACCCGGCTGGTCGCCGAGGGCCACAAGGTGGGCGTGCTGGCCGTCGACCCCTCCAGCGTGCGCACCGGCGGCTCGGTCCTGGGTGACAAGACCCGGATGGGCCGGCTCTCGGTCGAGCCGGACGCCTTCATCCGGCCCTCGCCGTCGGCCGGCACGCTCGGCGGCGTCGCCCGGGCGACCGTGCAGGCCATGGGCGTCCTCGAGGCGGCCGGCTACGACGTGATCCTGGTGGAGACCGTCGGTGTCGGTCAGTCGGAGGTGACGGTGGCCGGGATGGTCGACACCTTCTTGTTCCTGACGCTGGCCCGCACCGGCGACCAGCTGCAGGGCATCAAGAAGGGCATCCTCGAGATCGCCGACGTCATCGCGGTCAACAAGGCCGACGGCGACCGCGAGCAGGAGGCCCGCGCCGCCGCACGCGACCTCGCCGGCGCCCTGCGCCTGGTGCGAGGCAAGTCCGAGTGGGCGCCGCCCGTGGTCACCTGCTCGGGCCTGCACGACGTCGACGTCGACGACGTCTGGTCGCGCGTGCTCGCCCACCGCGAGCACCTCGGCCTCGACGGGCTGAGGGCCAAGCGGGCCGAGCAGCAGCTGGAGTTCACCTGGGCGATGGTCCGCGACGAGCTCGACCAGCGGCTGCGGCTCTCGGCCGGGGTGCGCGAGGTCCGCGAACAGATCCGCGACGCGGTGCTCGCCGGCGAGCTGCCCGCGACGGTCGCGGCCGACCGGATCCTGGAGGCGTACGACGCGGGGTGACCCGTCCGGGTGATGCCTTGGGGGTCGTCCGGGCTATTCCGGGGCGCGGTGGCGGGGAGCAGGATGCCGTCACCCTTTACTTCTTCACCTTGGAGGCATCGTGCAACGTCGCACCCGCCCCGCTGTGCTCGCCCTGGCCGCCGGTGCCGTCACCCTCTCCGGCCTGGCCGCCCCCGCGTCGGGAGCCACCGCCGAGGAGGTCGGCGACGGACTCGTCGCGCCGCTGAGCCTGGCGGTCGACGACGACGGGACCGTCTTCGTCGCCCAGAACTTCGCCGGCATCCTCACCCAGCTCGGACCGGGCAGCTCCCGCAAGGACCTGGTCACCGCCGAGGGCCAGGAGGTCGGCGGCGTCTCGGTCTCCGACGGCGTGGTCACCTACGTCACCACCGCCATGGGTCCTGAACCGGCCGCGGCCCTGTGGACCGTGGAGAACGGCGGCGACCCGGTGCAGGTCGCCGACCTCTGGGGCTACGAGCAGGAGGCGAACCCCGACGGCAGCACCCGCTACGGCGTGAAGGGGATGACCCGCCCGTGCCGCCGCAAGGTCGACCGCGAGCTGAGACCGCTCCTGAAGTACACCGGGGTGGTCGAGTCCCACCCCTACGCCACCCATGTCGCGGGTGGCACCACCTACGTCGCCGACGCAGCGGGCAACTCGATCCTTGCCGTGACCGACGGAGAGGTGTCGACCGTGGCGACCCTGCCGCCGGTGCGCATCGACATCACGAAGCGTCGCGCCAAGGTGATGGGTCTGCCCGGGTGCGCGAAGGGCTCGACGTACAAGGCCGAGGGCGTGCCCACCGACGTGGAGATGGGCCCGGACGGGAACCTCTACGTCACCTCGCTCCCCGGCGGTCCGGAGGACCCGCGGATGGGCGCCAACGGCGGCGTCTACCGGATCGAGCTCGCCACGGGCGACGTGACGCGGTACGCCGGTGGCCTGGTGTCCCCGGTCGGGCTGGCGATCGGCCCTGATGGCACGGCCTACGTCTCGATGCTGTTCGCCTCGGTGGTCATGGAGCAGAAGTTCCTGCAGGAGCCGACCGTCTTCGCCGAGGTCCCGTTCCCGGGTGACGTGGAGCTGGTCGACGGCGAGGTCTACGTCACCGAGACCGACCTGATGGGCGACCCCGCCGCCCCAGCCGGCCGGGTGCTGCGTCTCACGCCCGACGCCGGCTGACGTCGGGAGGACCCGTCGACATGTCCCGCCCCTCTACCCTGGGCGGGACATGTCGAACCCGATCGCCCCTTCACCGGGCCCCCTGACCGCCTCCGCCCTCATCGCGCAGGTCGTGGCCGACCACGAGGCCGAGCTGGTCGGCCTGCGGCGCGACCTCCACGCCCACCCCGAGCTGTCCTGGACCGAGCACCGCACCACCGACGTGGTCGCCGGGCACCTGGAGGCCATCGGGTGGCGGCTGCAGCGGCTGAGCCCCGCCGGGCTCGTCGCCGACCTCGGCACGGGGGAGCGGACCGTCGGCCTGCGCGCCGACCTCGACGCGCTCCCGGTCCAGGAGGTCTCCCACGATCCCTGGCGCTCGACGGTGCCCGGGGTGGCCCACGCCTGCGGGCACGACGTGCACACCACCGCCCTCGTGGGCGCGGCTCACGCGCTGGCCCGACTGCACGCCATCGGTGAGCTCGGCGGCCGGGTGCGGCTGTTCTTCCAGCCCGCCGAGGAGGTCATGCCCGGCGGCGCCGTGCACCTGATGGGCATGGGCGTCCTCGACGGCGTGGAGCGGGTCTTCGCCCTGCACTGCGACCCCGGGGTCGACGTCGGCCAGGTGGGGCTGCGGCTCGGACCCCTCACCAGCGCCGCCGACCGCATCGAGATCCGCCTCGAGGGCACCGGCGGGCACACCTCGCGCCCCCACCTCACCGGCGACCTCACCTTCGCGCTGGCCAAGATGACGACCGAGCTGCCGGCGATCCTGTCGCGCCGCCTGGACCCCCGCTCGGGCGTCAGCGTCGTGTGGGGGATGGTCCAGGCCGGGTCCGCCCCCAACGTCATCCCCGACCACGGCGTGCTGGCCGGCACCGTGCGCATCCTCGACGCCGTCGCCTGGGCCGAGTGCGAGAAGCTCGTGCGCGAGCTGGTCCACGAGATCGTGCGGCCCTACGGCGTCACCGCCCACCTGGACTACCAGCGCGGCGTGCCCCCGGTGGTCAACGAGTCGCTGTCCAACCGGATCCTCGCCGAGGCGGTCACCGAGGTCCTCGGCCCCGACGGCCAGGTGATGGCCCCGCAGAGCCTGGGCGGCGAGGACTTCGGCTGGTACCTCGACCAGGTGCCCGGCGCGATGATGCGGCTCGGCACCCGGACCCCCGGCGGCGTCACCTACGACCTGCACCAGGGCAACCTGCACATCGACGAGCGGGCCATCACCATCGGTGCGCGGCTGATGGCCGAGGCCGCCTGGCGGGCCCTGCGCGCCTGAGTCGGGACCGACTGCTCTGCGCGGCAGGTCACTGACAGGTAACAACCGTGGGAATTTCGGCTCGTGGCGTACGCCGCGGGCCGGGTGCGGCCCTAGGGTGACCCGTTGTGTCCCGCACCACGGGGCGCTACCGATCACCAGGAGGGTTGCCGTGAGGAAGACGGCTCGATTTGCAGCGGTGGCCATGGCCGCCGCGCTCACCCTGTCGGCATGTGGCTCCGACGAGGGCACCGACGAGGGCACCGACAACGGGGACGCCCCCACCAGCGACATCAAGGTCGGCATGGCCTACGACGTCGGCGGCCGTGGTGACCAGTCGTTCAACGACTCCGCCGCCGCGGGTCTGGACCAGGCCATCGACGAGTTCGGCATGGAGTCCCAGGAGTCCGAGGCCGAGGACGGCGAGGCCGAGTCCGCTCGCGAGGAGCGCCTGCGCACCTTCGCCGACGCCGGCTACGACCCGATCATCGCGGTGGGCTTCGCCTACGCCGCCTCGATCGGCAAGGTCGCCGAGGAGTACCCCGACGTCCACTTCGCGATCATCGACGACTCCAGCGTCGAGGCCGACAACGTCGCCAGCCTGGTCTTCGCCGAGGAGCAGGGTTCCTTCCTGGTCGGCGCGGCCGCCGCGCTGAAGACCGAGACCGACCAGATCGGCTTCGTCGGCGGCGTCGAGACCCCGCTGATCCAGAAGTTCGAGGCGGGCTACGTCGCCGGCGCCGAGTCGGTGAACCCCGACATCGAGGTCGACGTCACCTACCTCACCCAGGTCCCGGACTTCTCCGGCTTCGCCGACCCGGCCAAGGGCAAGACCGCGGCCGAGGGCATGTTCGACAACGGTGCCGACATCGTCTACCACGCCGCCGGCGGCTCGGGCGGCGGCGTCTTCGAGGCTGCCTCGGAGTCCGGCAACTGGGCCATCGGTGTCGACTCCGACCAGTACAACACCGCCGACCCGTCGGTGCAGGACTCGATCCTGACCTCGATGCTCAAGAACGTGAACGTCGCGGTCTACGAGTACCTCTCCCAGGTCAACGACGGTGACTTCCCGTCCGGTGTCACCACCTACGACCTCGAGGTCGACGGTGTGGGCTACTCCACCAGCGGCGGCTTCGTCGACGACATCGTCGAGCAGCTCGACGAGCTGAAGCAGCAGATCATCGACGGCGAGATCTCGGTGCCGACCGCACCGTGACCTGACCCGTCAGGCTCCACCTCGCAGGCCACGTCCGCTCCGGCGGGCGTGGCCTGCGGCTTCCCGCGCACGCGCCACCGTCGGATAGCGTGCTCGTCGGCGCGGACCGTCTGCGCGCCATCCAGTGAGATTTTCCCAGTGAGCTTTTCGGGACCGGAAGGGGTTCTCGTGTCCGACGTCGCACCTGCGGTGCGCCTGCGGGGGATCGGCAAGCGGTTCCCGGGCGTGATCGCGAACGACGACATCAACATCGACGTGGCTCGCGGCACGATCCACGCGATCGTGGGTGAGAACGGCGCCGGCAAGTCGACGCTGATGAAGATCCTGTACGGCGTCCAGGCGCCCGACTCCGGGACCATCGACATCGCGGGCACCCAGGTCAGCCTCGGCTCGCCCGCCGACGCGATCAAGCACGGCGTCGGCATGGTCTTCCAGCACTTCCAGCTCGCCGACAACTTCACCGTCCTGGAGAACGTCGTGCTCGGCGCCGAGAAGCTGCACGGCATCGGCTCGGCCGCCCGCGAGGAGATCGTGCGGATCTCCGACGCCTACGGCCTCGGCGTCGAGCCGGACCAGCTGGTCGAGGACCTCGGCGTCGGCGCCCGTCAGCGCGTGGAGATCCTCAAGGTCCTCTACCGCGGCGCGAAGGTGATCATCCTCGACGAGCCCACCGCGGTCCTGGTGCCGCAGGAGGTCGACGAGCTGTTCGGCAACCTGCGCGAGCTCAAGGCCGAGGGCCTCTCGGTCATCTTCATCTCCCACAAGCTCGACGAGGTCCTCTCGATCGCCGACGAGATCACCGTGATCCGCCGGGGTACGACGGTCGCGACCGTCGACCCGGCCGGCACCACCTCGCGCGAGCTCGCCGAGCTGATGGTCGGCTCGGAGCTCCCCAGCCCCTCCACCGAGGCCTCGACCGTCACCGAGCGCGTCACGCTGCACGTGGCCGACCTCGGACTGCCCGGTGAGAACCGCCCGCTGCTCGAGGCGGTCTCCTTCGACATCCACGCCGGCGAGGTCCTCGGCATCGCCGGCGTCGAGGGCAACGGCCAGGCCGAGCTCGTCGAGGCGATCATGGGCATGCGCCCGGGTGCGACCGGCACCGTCCGCCTCGCCGGCCAGGACCTCACCGAGCTCTCCACGCGCAAGCGTCGCGAGGCCGGCATCGGCTACATCCCCGAGGACCGCCACCGCCACGGCCTGCTGCTCGACGCCCCGCTGTGGGAGAACCGCGTCCTGGGCCACCAGACGCGCAAGCCCTGGGTGCGTCGCGGCCTGATCGACCGGGGTGCCTCGCGCACCGACACCCAGCGCATCGTCGAGGACTACGACGTCCGCACCCCGGGGGTCGACACCTTGGCCCGAGCCCTGTCCGGCGGCAACCAGCAGAAGCTGATCGTGGGCCGCGAGATGAGCGGCGACCCGATCCTGCTCATCGCCGCCCACCCGACCCGCGGCGTCGACGTCGGCGCCCAGGCGGCGATCTGGGGGCACATCAAGGAGGCCCGTCGCCAGGGCCTGGCCGTGCTGCTGATCTCTGCGGACCTCGACGAGCTGATCGGGCTCTCCGACCGCATCGAGGTCATCCTGCGGGGCCGCCTGGTCGGCTCCTTCGACCCGGGTCAGGTGACCCCCGAGCAGCTCGGCTCGGCCATGACCGGTGCGGGAGGTGCCGCGTGACCAACCTCGACCCACGACTGCAGAAGATCGGCCTGGGCCTGCTGGCCCCCGTCCTGGCCCTGGTGCTCGCCTTCCTCATCACCAGCCTGGTGCTGGTGCTGGCCGGCGACCCCGTCGGCGAGGTGTGGTCGACGCTGCTCGGCGTGCCCGCCGAGCGCAACGTCGCCAACATCCTCAACAACGCCACGGTGCTCTACCTCTCCGGCCTCGCCGTCGCCGTCGGCTTCCGGATGAACCTGTTCAACATCGGTGTCGACGGCCAGTACCGTGTCGCGGCCTTCGTGGCCGCGGTCGTCGCGGGCGAGGCCTGGCTGCCGGGTGCGGCCAACACCGTGCTGGCGATCCTCGCCGCGATGCTCGCGGGCGCTGCCTGGGCCGGCATCGCCGGTGTGCTGCGCGCGAAGCGGGGCGTGAGCGAGGTGATCTCCACGATCATGCTCAACTTCATCGCCACCGGCCTGGTCGCCTACTTCCTGCGCCGCGTCGCGGTCCGGGAGGAGGGCAGCAACGACATCGGCACCAAGGAGATCCCCGAGGGCTCGCGCATCCCCGGCTTCCAGATCGGCGAGGGGTCCACGACCGAGGTCTACGGCTTCATCTTCCTGGCCGCGCTGGCCGGGTTCACCTACTGGTTCCTGCTCAACCGCACGCGCTTCGGGTTCGACCTGCGGGCGACCGGCAAGTCCACGACCGCGGCCGTGGCCAGCGGCATCTCGGTGACCCGGATGACGATCGTGGCGATGCTGCTCTCGGGTGCGGTCGCCGGCCTGGTCGGCCTGCCGCTGCTCTTCGGTGACTCCTACAGCTACGGCTCGACCTTCCAGTCCGGCCTCGGCTTCGCCGGCATCGCCATCGCGCTGCTGGGTCGCAACCACCCGATCGGGATCGCCATCGGTGCGTTGCTCTTCGCCTACCTCGACGAGCAGTCCAACCCGCTGCAGATCCTCGTCGGCGTCTCGCCCGACATCGTCGCCATCACCCAGGGCGTCATCGTCCTGACCGTCGTCATCTCCTACGAGGTGGTGCGCCGCTACGGCGTGCGCCTCGAGCAGCACGCCGTGGCCCGCGCCCTCGAGGCCGGCCGCCCGACGGCGGGGGACAAGGAAGAGGAGGCCCGCGCATGAGCGCCGTCACCCGTCGTCTGCCCCGGCTGTGGTGGCTCGGTGCCGCCGTGCTGGTCCTGCTGGCGATCTCGGTGCTCCGGGTCGTCACCGGCGCCGAGGACCTCGCGTCCTCCGGCACCGTCCGCGCCACCCTCATCGCGCTGGTGCCGATCATGCTCGCCGGTCTGGGCGGCCTGTGGTCCGAGCGGGCCGGCGTGGTCAACATCGGACTCGAGGGGATGATGGTGCTCGGCACCTACGGTGCGGGCTACTTCGGTTACCACTACGGCGCCTGGGCCGGTGTAGCCGGCGCGCTGCTGATGGGCGCCATCGGCGGCCTGATCCACGCCACCGCGACCGTCGTGTTCGGCGTCGACCACATCATCTCCGGTGTCGCCATCAACATCATCGCCGTCGGTGCGGTGCAGTACCTCGCCTCGCTGACGTTCGTGGGGCTCCCCGGCGGCGGCCAGACGCAGTCACCGAAGCTCGACAACGTCGGGTCGATCACCATCGGACCGCTCAGTGATGCCCTGGGCGAGGTCGAGGACCAGAACATCTTCTTCGTCTCCGAGCTGGCCGCCGTGGCCCGCGCGATGGTCACCAACCTCTCGCTGCTGGTCGTGCTGGCCTTCGTGCTGCTCTTCGTCACCTACTGGGTGCTGTGGCGCACCTCCTTCGGCCTGCGCCTGCGCTCGACGGGCGAGAGCCCCTCGGCGGCGGAGTCGCTGGGCGTGGCGGTGCTGCGCTACAAGTTCGTCGCGGTGCTCATCTCCGGTGCCCTCGCGGGCCTGGCCGGCGGCTTCCTGGCGATGGTGGCCTCCTCGAACTACCGCGACGGCCAGACCGGTGGTCGCGGCTACATCGGCCTCGCGGCGATGATCTTCGGCAACTGGCGACCCGGCGGGCTGCTCGCCGGGTCCGGCCTCTTCGGCTACACCCAGACCCTCGGCCTGCGCCAGGGCGGCACCTCGGTGCACGCGCTGCTGCTGGCGGTCGCGGTGCTGGCCATCGGGCTCGCCGGCTACCAGCTGTGGCGCAAGCAGGTCCGGCTCGCGGTCGGCATCCTGGTCGCCGCAGCGGCGCTGATCACCGTCTACGCCGCGATCGACGTCGTGCCCGGCGACTTCGTCAACATCACGCCGTACGTCGTCACGCTGCTGGTCCTGGCCTTCGCCTCGCAACGACTACGCATGCCGGCGGCCGACGGGCAGGTCTATCGACGAGGGAGCGCGGGCTAGCGATGTCGACCGAAGGGACGGGCGTCGACTGGGACGCCCTGCAGGCAGAGGCGGTCGCCGCCTCGCGGCACGCCTACGCGCCGTACTCCTCCTTCGCGGTGGGTGCCGCCGCGCTCGTCGACGACGGGCGACTGGTGACCGGCTGCAACGTGGAGAACGCCGCCTACGGTGTCGGTCTCTGCGCCGAGTGCGGGCTGGTCAGCCGGCTGCACCTCGAGGGCGGCGGACGCCTCACGCACTTCGTGTGCGTCGGCGGTGCCGTCGGCACCGAGCCGGTCGTGGTGATGCCGTGCGGTCGCTGCCGCCAGCTGCTGTGGGAGAACGGCGGTCCGGAGATGGAGATCCTCACCGTCTCGGGGCTGCGTCGGATGAGCGAGGTGCTGCCGGATGCCTTCGGCCCCGACGACCTCGATTGACCTGACCGACCCCGCCGTCGTCGCCGACCCCTACCCCCACTTCGCGCGGGAACGGGCCCGGCACGCGGTGGCCTGGCACGAGCCGTCGGGCTCGTGGTTCACCTTCAGCCACGCCGCGGTCTCTGCGGTCCAGCGCGACCGTCGGTTGGGGCGGCTGTGGACCGACCGGGAGCCGGCCGAGCGGCTGGAGCCGTTCAACCTGCTGCACCGCAACCAGATGATGGAGAACGAGCCGCCCGAGCACACCCGGCTGCGGCGGCCCGTCGCCTCGGCGTTCAGCCGCGGCCACGTCGAGCGGCTGCGGCCCCGCGTGCGGGCGCTGGCCGCCGAGCTGCTCGACGAGGTCGACACCTCACGCCCCTTCGACGTGGTGGAGGCCTACGCCGAGCCGCTGCCGGTCCTGGTGATCGCCGAGCTGCTCGGCGTGCCGCGCAGCCACGCCGACGACCTGCGCGACTGGTCGCAGGCGATCGTGCGGATGTACGAGCCGGCGCCCGACGAGGCGGTCGTCTCCGCCGCGGTGGGCGCCGCCGAGGACTTCGCGGCCCTGGTGCGCGACCTCGTCGCCGTACGCCGTCGGCAGCCCGCGGGCACCCACGAGGACCTCATCACCGACCTCGCCGCCACCGAGCTCAGCGAGGACGAGGTCGTCGCCGCCGTCGTGCTGCTGCTCAACGCCGGTCACGAGGCCTCGGTCAACGTCTTCGGCAACGGCCTGGTGGCGATGCTGCGCCGCGGGCTGCGCCCCGGCCCCGACGTGGCCGCGTGCGTGGAGGAGATGCTGCGCTTCGACTCCGCGCTGCAGCTCTTCGAGCGCACCGCGACCGCCGAGGTCGAGCTGCCCGGCGGGGTCGTGGTCGAGCCCGGCCAGAAGGTCAGCGCCCTGCTGGGCGCCGCCAACCGCGACCCGGCCGTCTTCGAGCGGCCCGACGAGTTCGACGTCGCACGAGCGACGAACCCGCACCTGGCGTTCGGGGTCGGGGTGCACTTCTGCCTGGGCGCGCCGCTGGCGCGCATGGAGCTGACCGAGTCGGTGGCACTGCTCTTCGAGCGGATGCCGGGCCTGGCCCTCGCGGGCGAGCCGGAGAGCCGGGGCACCTTCGTGCTGCGGGGGCACCGACGAGTGGAGGTGACCGCATCGGGCGGTCGCCGGGAGGAGAGGCACGCATGAGCCAGCACGACGCCGTGGAGGTGATCACCGACAAGCGGGACGGCGGGGCCCTGAGCGCCAGCCAGATCGACTGGGTGGTCGACGCCTACACCCGTGGCGACGTCGCCGACGAGCAGATGTCGGCGCTGGCGATGGCGATCCTGCTCAACGGCATGGAGCGCGAGGAGATCTCGCGGTGGACCGCGGCGATGATCGCCTCCGGCGAGCGGATGGACTTCTCCTCGCTGTCGCGCCCCACCGCCGACAAGCACTCCACCGGCGGCGTGGGCGACAAGATCACCCTGCCCCTGGCGCCGCTGGTCGCCGCCTGCGGCGTCGCGGTGCCCCAGCTCTCCGGGCGCGGCCTGGGCCACACCGGCGGCACCCTCGACAAGCTCGAGTCGATCCCCGGCTGGCGCGCGGCGCTGTCCAACGACGAGATGATGCGCCAGCTCGAGGAGGTCGGCGCGGTCATCTGCGCCGCCGGCGACGGGCTCGCGCCGGCCGACAAGAAGCTCTACGCGCTCCGCGACGTCACCGGCACCGTCGAGGCGATCCCGCTGATCGCGTCGTCGATCATGAGCAAGAAGATCGCCGAGGGCACCGGCACGCTCGTGCTCGACGTCAAGGTCGGCACCGGCGCCTTCATGAAGGACCTCGAGCGGGCCCGCGAGCTCGCCGAGACGATGGTGGCGCTCGGCAAGGACGCCGGCGTGCGCACCACCGCGCTCCTCACCGACATGTCCACGCCGTTGGGCCTGACCGCCGGCAACGCCGTGGAGGTGGCCGAGTCGGTCGAGGTGCTGGCCGGCGGCGGCCCGGCCGACGTCGTCGAGCTCACCGTGGCGCTGGCGCGCGAGATGCTCGCCGGCGCCGGTCGCGACGGCGTCGACCCCGCCGACAAGCTCGCCGACGGCTCCGCGATGGACGTCTGGAAGGCGATGATCCGCGCCCAGGACGGCGACCCGGACGCCGAGCTGCCCACCGCGAAGGAGTCGCACGTGGTCACTGCGCCGAGCACCGGCGTGCTGACCCGCCTCGACGCGATGGCGGTCGGCATGGCCGCCTGGCGCCTCGGCGCCGGTCGCGCCCGCAAGGAGGACCCCGTGCAGGCCGGTGCCGGCGTGGTCTGGCACGCGCGCCCCGGCGACGAGGTCACCGAGGGGCAGCCGCTGATGACGCTGCTCACCGACGAGCCCGAGCGCTTCGACCGCGCCCTGGCCAGCCTCGAGGGCGGGTACGACGTGGAGCCGGCCGGGTCGGCGTACGAGCCCGGTCCGATCCTGCTCGACCGGATCAGCTGACCCTCACGCCAGCAGCAGGACCACCGTCTCGGCGACGCAGGCCGGCTTGGCCTCGTCCTCGATCTCGATCGTGTAGCGCAGGGTGATCTGCTTGCCGGCCGGCAGGTCGGTCACCTCGCCCATCGCGACGTGGGCGCGCACGCGCTTGCCGACGCGGACGGGGTGGGGGAAGCGGACCTTATTGACGCCGTAGTTGAGCTTGGCGCCGGGGGTGTCGAGCGCGAAGACCTCGCTGCCCAACCAGGGGACCATCGAGAGCGTGAGGTAGCCGTGGGCGATGGTGCCGCCGAACGGGCCCTCGGCGCTGCGCTCGGTGTCGACGTGGATCCACTGGTGGTCGCCGGTGGCGTCGGCGAAGGTGTCGACGCGCTCCTGGGTGATCTCGACCCACGCGGAGGTGCCGAGCTCCTGGCCGGCCGCGGCCGCGACCTCGTCGAACGTGGTGAACGTGCGCATCGCCTGCTCCTGGAGGTCGTGCCCGGTGGACGGGTCTCGGGTGGAAGGATGGCGCCATGGTCGACGCCGTCCCGCAACCTACCGCCCTGACCCGTGACGACGTGCTGCGGGCGCCGAAGGTGCTCCTGCACGACCACCTCGACGGCGGGCTGCGGCCGGCCACGGTGCTCGAGCTCGCGCGCGAGGTCGGGCACGAGCTGCCCACCGACCCCGACGGCGACGCCGCCGCGCTGGGTCGCTGGTTCGCCGAGGCGGCCGACTCGGGCTCGCTGGAGCGCTACCTGGAGACCTTCACCCACACCGTCGCGGTGATGCAGACCGCCGACGCGCTGACCCGGGTCGCGCGCGAGTGCGTCGAGGACCTGGTGACCGACGGCGTGGTCTACGCCGAGGTCCGCTACGCCCCCGAGCAGCACCTCGAGCAGGGCCTGTCCCTCGATGAGGTGGTCGAGGCGGTGCAGCGCGGCTTCGACGAGGGCGTGGCGGCCGCCGACGGGCGCATCGTGGTGCGCCAGCTGCTGACCGCCATGCGGCACGCCGCCCGCTCGATGGAGATCGCCGAGCTGGCCGTGCAGTGGCGCGACCGCGGCGTGGCCGGCTTCGACATCGCCGGCGCCGAGGCCGGCTACCCCCCGACCCGTCACCTCGACGCCTTCGAGTACCTCCAGCGCGAGAACTTCCACTTCACCATCCACGCCGGCGAGGCCTTCGGCACCCCGTCGATCTGGGAGGCGCTGCAGTGGTGCGGCGCGGACCGGCTCGGCCACGGCGTACGCATCGTCGACGACATCACGGTCGCCGAGGACGGCTCCGTCGAGCTGGGCCGGCTCGCGGCGTACGTCCGCGACAAGCGGATCCCGCTGGAGCTCTGCCCGGCCAGCAACGTCCAGACCGGCGCGGCGTCCTCGGTCGCCGAGCACCCGATCGGGTTGCTGACCGACCTGCGCTTCCGGGTCACCGTCAACACCGACAACCGGCTGATGAGCGGCACCTCGATGACCGACGAGATGTGGTCGCTGGTGCAGGCCTTCGGGCACGACGCCTCGACGCTGCGCTGGTTCACCATCAACGCGATGAAGTCGGCCTTCCTGCCCTTCGACGAGCGGCTCGCCCTCATCGACGAGGTCATCAAGCCCGGGTACGCCGCGCTCACGGACGCCGCCACGTCGTGATCATCACCAACCACGTGTGGACCGGCGCGGTGATCGGCGCCGTGGCGCCGGGGCCGGTGTCGGCCTTCGCCGCGGGGGTCGTCTCGCACTTCGTCCTCGACCAGGTGCCGCACTGGGGCGACGACTCGATCTTCATGGAGGTGGCGGTCCCGGACGGGCTCGTCGGGCTGGCCGCCCTGGGGGCGCTGGCCCGCACGGCCCGGGGTGACCGGCGCGCGAGCGTCCTCGCCGGGATGCTCGGGGCGTGCCTGCCCGACGCGGACAAGCCCTCGAACCTCTTCTTCGGGCGCTCGCCGTTCCCGTCCGCGCTTGACGAGTGGCACGTGTCGATCCAGCGCGAGCACACCGACCGGCTGCCCCAGGAGGTCGTCGTCGCCGCGGTGGGCCTGCTCGCGGCGCGCTGGGTCCTCCGCCATGATCGTCCCCGAAGGAGGGTCCGATGATCCTGAGCGTGGTCATGCTGGGTGCGGCCGGTGTCGCCCTGGTCCTCTCGGTCGTGCTCGCCCTGCGCGGCGTCCGCGAGCGCAAGGCGGCCGACTCCTTCACCGAGCGCGCCGTCGTCACCACCGCCGACGTGCTCGAGACCCGGCCCAAGGACGTCGCGATGTCCGGGGAGCCGGTCACCATCTACTTCCACCTCGTGCGCTACGACGTCGACGGTGAGCCGGTCACCGCGGAGACGATGTCGGGCATGGAGCCACCCATCCCGCACGTCGGGGAGCGGGTCGAGGTCCGCTACGACTCCGCGCACCCGCGCCGGGTCGTGCTCGACCAGGTCGACCAGCGGATGGGGGCGGGCGCCACGGCGCTCGGGCTGGCCCGGGTGATGCTCGGCGTCGCCGTGTCGCTGCCCGTGGCGTGGGCGCTGATCGTGCTGATCACCGAGTTCGCGGTGTAGCTCCCGGGGTGGCCCCCGGGGTGGCCCGCGGGAGGAGCGCGAACCACGCACGGTGCCAGCGGCCGAACGGCAGCCGGTCCTGCGCGGCCTGCTCGGCGTCGACGGTGACCAGCCCGCCGCGGGCCGGGTCGTAGACGACCCAGGTGCCGTGCGCCGCCGCCACCACCAGGACGACGTGGCGGGGGAGCACCCGGTTGCCGACGTAGACCGGCACCGGGTCGCGCCCGGCCGCGTCCAGGACCTCGGCGAAGTCGGCGCGGGCCAGCCGGTGCCTGCCGGGCAGGTGGCGCAGCAGCGCCCACGGCGGGGTGCCGAGCGCCCGCGGCCACCAGCCGACGACCTGCCGGTGGGTCGCGAGGACCTCCTCGGCGAACCGGGGCAGCACGCGACCGGCGTACACCTCATCGGAGAGCATGCGGGCGACCACCAGGACCGCGGCGCCGCAGCTGAGCCGGTCCGGCTGCTTGAGCCGGCCCCAGGGCAGTCCGTCGGGGGCGATCACAGCGCGGCGACCGCCTCGACGGTGCGATCGGGGGAGAGCGGCTCGCAGCCCTTGGCGACGGCGTCGGCGACGACACCGCGCTGCGCACGGGCCAGGACGAGCCCGCGGCGCACCAGGACCAACGGCGGCTTCCGGCGCTCCTTGAGGTCGCGCACGAGCCGCAGGACGAACGTGGTGGCGGCCGAGCGGCGCACGCAGTACGCCGCGGCCAGCACACCGGCCTCACGGGCCGGCCCGACCACGTCGGGGGCGAAGATCCCCTCGGCCACGAAGAGCCGGGAGCCGCCCAGGTCGAGGGTGCGGGCGCCGCAGCGGCCGTTCTCGGAGATCTCGTAGACCGGCACCTCGGCGGTGCCCGTGTTGGCCAGCTCGACCATCGTCGCGAGCGCGTCGTCGGGGAGCCAGGAGTCCGGGTGGTCCCAGTCGACCATGCCGGCGTTGGCGCCGTGCTCGATTCGCGGCAGCGTCGGGTCGTCGCCGTCGTTGTAGAAGTCGTCGAGGCGCAGCACCGGGAGCCCCAGTCGAGCCGCGAGGCGGGACTTGCCGGATCCCGACGGACCGGCCAGGACGATCACCCGCGCACGCACGGCGCACAGTCTAGAAACCCCGGCTCCGCAGGATTGGACCGGGCGCTGCGGGGCAAGCATGCACCCATGCAGCCCACCGATCTCGGGGACCGGGTGGCGGCGCAGCGCGAGCTGCGCGGCGCCTCGTGGTTCAGCGACCTCGCTCCGACCCTGGGCCGCGACCCGGAGTCCGGCCTGGAGCTGGAGGTCGACGTCACCGGCTGGCCGACCCGGGTCGCGCGACTGGACGCCGTCGTCGACGCGCTGCGCGAGGAGGAGGGCCTGCTCCGGGCCGTACGCCGCGCGGTCGGTGGGGCCGCGCTGGCCCACCTGGCCGCCGTCGCGCACGGGCGCGGCCTGCCGCCGGACCGGGTCGCCCGCGGTGAGGAGCTGGTGGCCGGTCGCCGACGGCTCACGCCACCGCCCACCTACCGGTCCCCGCGGCTCGCGCCGCCGCGCGGCCCCGTGCACCCGCGGGCGTGGCGGGCCGACGAGCGGTGGGGCCGCACCGCCACCGGCCGGTCACGCGAGGGCGAGGTCGTCGTGGTCCTCGGGTGGGTCGGCGGGCTGCGCGAGCTGCACGCCGACGAGGGCTTCCTGCGCTCCACCTCGCCCGACCTGCTCCGCTACGCCCTGACCGAGGCGTTCACCGCCGCCCAGGAAGGACCCCGCACGTGACCGACCCCGAGCCGATCGTCCACGGCCCGTTCGTGCCCCCGCAGCCGGCCGAGGCCGACACCTCGCCGGGCTACGGCGTACCGCACCCGCCGGGCGGCCCCGGCGGCCGCTAGGGCTGGGGGTACCCCGGGCTGTTCGGCTTCGCCGACACCCTCGGCGTCGCCGGCGCGCTGCACCTCGAGCTCAACCGCGTGCTCGTCGACGCCGCGGCCGACGGCACCGCGGTGACCCGTTCCCTGGCCCACGGCCTGGTCGAGACCGCCAACGACGTCAGCGGCACCGACCGCACCGCCGGCGACAACTTCCGCGCCCTGCGCACCCGGGCCGGGTCATGACCGAGGCCAGCCGGGACCCGGAGGTCTTCCTGACGCAGGTCAACGACGCGATCGAGGACGTCAACTCAGCGATCGGGGAGTTCGTCGAGCGCTCGGCCAACCTGATCAACAGCCACCTGGCCGAGGCCGGCGGCATCCTCGGCACGCTGGTGGCCGGCCCTCTGGGCGGGCTCGTCGGCGGTTACCTCGGCCACGAGCTGGAGGAGCAGTTCGAGGAGGGCGTCGACCGGATCAACGAGACCTGGGAGGTCGTCTCGGAGACCATCCGCCAGTCGATCGGCGGCATGCTCGGCGACCCGCTGCGGATGTCGAGCATCGCCAGCCGCTACCGCGAGTGCGTCGACGAGCTCGGCCAGGTGCAGCAGCAGATCGAGTCGGCCGACCACTACCTCGCCGCCACGTGGACCGGCCTCGCGCACACCGCCTACGAGAACACCAGCCGCAACCAGCTCGAGGCCCTGCACGGGATGATCGAGTCCTTCGAGGGAGCCGCCCAGCTGCTCGACGACCACCAGCTGGCGCTGGTGACCTACTGGACCCGCCAGCTGGAGAACCTCGTCGGGCTCTTCACCGACATCGTGGGCAAGACCGCCGAGCTCGGCGACGTCGGCAACTGGTTCACCGGGGGTGCCGGAGTGGTCGTGTCCATCATCGCCACCGCCGGCGAGTCCGCGTCGGCCATCCTCGGCGAGGCCGTCACCTACTGGGCGGACCTGAACATCGGCAAGGCGGGGGACTGGCAGAGCCTGGTCTCCCGCCTCGGCGACCGCGGTCTCCAGGGCGACCGCTGGCCCGACCTCGTCGCCCAGGACCGCGGCTACCTCAACGACCCCTGGACCCCCGTCTGAGGCTCACAGGTCCGCACGGCCGGTGAGCTCGACCGGCTCGCCGTCGATGCCCGCCGAGCGGCGCACCTCGAGGGTGTCGTCGTCGCCGGGCGTGAAGACGAGCACACGTCGCACCACGAGCGGGTCGTCGGTGAGGTCGACGGTGCGCAGCGCCTCCTGGCCGCCCAGGGTCACCGCCAGCTCCGGGTCGCTGAGCCCCGAGCCGTCCGCGGGGCCGAGGCTGCTCTCGACGTCGACCAGTCGCCAGCCATCGCCCTCGGCCCAGCCCAGGTCGGGCAGCCACGGCCACCGGGTCAGCCCGGCACGGCAGGAGACCACGAGCTCGGTCCTGGGCTCGTCGAGGCAGGTGGCGGTCGGGTCGCCTGGCTCGGCGTCGGCCATGAGCCGCACCCGGCCGTCGCCTGCTGCGGAGCCGTCGTGGGCGAGGACCAGCTCGCTGCCGTCGTACTCCACGACGAAGGAGAGGGCGTCGGGGTCGGCCACCGCGGCCCACACGAAGCCCTCGGTGCGGTCGAGGCCCTCGACGTCGAGGCGGGTGCGGTCGGTGCCGTCGTCGAG